>NZ_JAATOS010000181.1:0-7730 GCF_011806505.1 Salipiger sp. HF18
CGTCCTCGGGGATCTGGCCCGACAGGTCCGGCAGGACGGGGCTGTCACCTTCCCGGCTGGGGGGGGGAACTCGACGGCCCGGATGTCCGAGGTGGCGGTGTCCATCGCCAGATGCACCTTGCGCCATTGGCGGCGGCCCTGAATGCTATGCTTGCGGGCCTGCCATTCGCCGTCGCCAGGAAACCTGATGCCGGTGCTGTCTGTCACCCGGCAGGGTATTGCGAAGCAATGTCCCGAGAGGGCACCAGAAGAGTCAGCGGCCTTTCGGCACGGCGAAAGGGGATCTGCACCTTGAGGGTCTTCTGTCTGCGGCACAGCGTCGAGTCGTCCGGAACAGGCCAGTCCAGCCCTGCCAGGCGCAGGAGGCTCGCGACCATCCCGGCTGTCTGCCTGAGCGGCAGCCTGAACAGAACCTTGATCCCCTTTCGGGACCTTGTTGCACAAGGCCCTGTCGGGCAGTGGACAGGCAGACCTGGATCGCGGCATTCGAAAAGACCGGCGGGCGCCCCTTATGCTGCGGGTGCCAGGTCATCTCCTGGCCCAGCCAGATCAGCAGCGACCCGCGCTTCCTGAGCGCATCGATGTCGGTGGACCAGGTCGTCGTGCGGTAACGGGCGGGCTTGGGCTCGCTCAGGCTGCTCGTCTAACCGCATGGAGTCCGATGTGACTCCTTCACCGGCTGAGTTCTGCAACAATGCCGCTTTCCAGCCATGTCATAGTCCTCCTGTTCACCGAAATCCTGCGGACTTCGCGCATCCTGGCTTGAGCACTTTGACGGGGCCGGCTCAGACGACGGTGTTCATGGTTCGGTTCATTCGGATCGCCAATGATGGTTAGCGGCGGGGGAGCCCGGGACCCCGAAAAGAGCGGCCGACCGTAATTTGAGTTGCGACTTGGTCCTCAGCTTTCACGCTCCCGATGTAGGGTCACAGGGACACCGTTCCGGGTGCGGCGCGAGCGTCGGACGGCAGGCTTTCGGAGGATTCCGCGGACCCGTTGATGTTACTCTAACATTTTGGAAATATGGCGAAATTGTGGCACTGTCCTCGTGCTTCACTTGAGTCGTTTCCATCTTGGAAACTGTCGGTTAGGTGGCGCGGTCTTGCCCAAAAGCGCGTCATCTCATTTTATCATTCTGATAATTGCAGAGCTTACATTTATTTATTCTTAATGTCTCACCCGCCATCGTTGTGTGGCCAAATTCTTTCAGCAACGCAAAGATGAGGTGACTCGACAGGGCCTTAGCGATCCATCAATCTGATAATTGTCCCGTGTTCGTCTAATGTCTTCGTGGCTCGTGAGTGGTGGCGTCCAGGGATCCTTCGATGAAAGCCAGAGATTTTCCTCTGGTGTCGGTGGGTCTGGGGCATCTTAGAAGTATGACTTTTCAGTACCTGTTCGCCCCGGTTTTGGCATCATGTCCGAGCCGGGGCGTTTGGTTTGAAAAGGCCGAGTTTTCGCCCGCGCGCCGCTTCCCGAACATCCTCCAGACCACGGTTCTACAGACGACCGTCCTCCAGACCCCAGCCTGAAGCTCCGCCGACAGGCCTGTGCATTTCAGCTCGTGCCGCTTCGGCTGGCTCCGCCTCAGAACTCGTGGCGGTAGGAGACGCGCGGTGTCTCGTCTTGGCCGAGATCACTGTCGATGTAGGAGCCGAAAACCGCGAGCGTGTCCCGGGCGCTCAGGCCCGCGCCCAGCGAGATACCGCTCAAGTCATCCGTGCCACGGGTCTAGAGGCCGCCGCTCAGCAACGTCAGCCGCTCGGCCAGCGGCCGGATGGCGAAGAGCCCGGCACAGCCGCTGTCGTTGCTCACCTTGACGGTGAAGCGCTTCGAGAGGTCGAGGCCGGTCACCGCGATGCTGCCCTCGCTGCAGGTGTAGCCGTAGGGCGTGGAGAGCTGCCATTGGCCGGTCTTGAGCCCCGTGGCAGTCAGCGGCAAGGTGCCTCCGAGCGAGCAGCGCGTCTGCTCGGAGCCGTTGTCGAACTCGTTGTTCGAGGCGGAGAAGGCCAGGATCGCGAAGGAGAAGAGGTGGACGCCCCGACCGACCACTGGCCGCTCTCCGTTATCCGCGCGTTGAGCCTGGTCTCCGGTCCGAAAGCGAGGGAGCCCGAAACCGGGATCTCGTCGGAATTACGAGAGCCCGGCCTTGGCGGCGAGCTTTGTGGGGGCCTCGGCGGCATTTTCCTGTTGCGCGGCGCCGGTGCCGGCGAGGAGCCGCGCGAATGCGGCAGAGGCGGTGCGGCGCAGGATGCGCGCGGGTGAGGTGACCGCGGACATGGTGGAGACGCGACCTCCTGGGACTGTCGCAAACCTCTGGCGCGCGGCCCGGGCATCCGGAAGGGGCACGGGTTCGACAATACATGCGAGTCCGCCTCGCGTGCATCCCTTATGAGGGAGTGTCCTGTCTCGGCCCGTATCGGCCGGTACCGGTTGTCGGGGGCGGTCCTGCCCAGATTGCCCCGCCCGGAGGCGAGGGCCCCGGCTCGAGACGCCGGGGCAGCGTGTATCAGGCGTGGTAGCGCCGGATCTCGTAGCCGAACTGCAGCCGGTCGATGAGCGCCTGCTGGGCCTCGATGATGGCCGCAGCTTCCCGCCGGTCGGCAAGGATCTGCATGAAGTCGATCTGAGAGGTCTGGCCACCGTCGGGGCTGCAGGAGGGGAGCTTTCTGGACTGAAGGCGCTGTACGATATCGATCTCGTCGGTCATAGGAAATGTCCCCCTTTACTTACTGTCTTCTGAAGCGGGCCTCTGTCTCTGCCGGCTTCGGGTCCGGTCGCGTGGCAGCGTGCCGTCCCTGCACAAGGTGTAGCCCGGACCGGGGGGTGCCCGCGACAAGACGAAGGGATCGCTGCCGGCCTAGTCGGATGAAGCACCTATCCGAACGGGTAGGGCAGCGCTCCGACGGCCCCGCCCTGACGCCGCGTAAAGAGCTATTGTCGGGTCCGGACGGCCTTTGCCCCCCTGATTTCCTTGGAGACTTCGACTCGCAGTGCAGGCGCCGAACGGCCTGGCGGGTCGGCGCCTGACGGGCGGAACGGGACAGGTCAGGCGCGTCGCGATGCTGGACTTACATATCGCTCCGCGGGGGCCTCGGAACGATCTGACTGGCGATGTCGGGGAGGGGTGGGCGGACGCAGCGTTCAGGACATGGCTTGGGGCCAGAATCTGATGTGAGTGGTGGCGCTTGCTGCGTCCGCAATACGACTGAAACACCTCCGTAAATCGATTGTCACCGGGCAACATGTGTCACCTCTGACACAAGTTGTGTCAGTTCAGGTTACGGTTGTTTTTCCGTTTTTGAATACGACCATACATAGGTAAACAAGGTCACTGGCACCACTGGAACACTCCGACCAAGTGCGGACGCAGCGGGAGCAGGGGACAGGCTGCTGTCTGTTCAGTTATCGCTACGACCAGACGCTGCGTCCGCGGGATCAGAATAGCTCCGATCGCATGCATCAATCATGATCTGAGTTGATACAACTTTGCCGAAACTTGTGTCAGTCGGGCGTCTGCATGTGCACAAACAGTGCCGCCCTGACGCGCCGGGGGGCGCGCGGAACCGGGTCCCCGAAACGAAAACGGGGAGGCCGAAGCCTCCCCGCCGTGTCTGTGGTGGTGCCTGGATCAGCCGCCGAAATCGTCGAGCATGATGTCCTCGCGATCCACACCCAGCTCCAGCAGCATGTTGATCACCGACTGGTTCATGATCGGCGGTCCGCACATGTAGAACTCGCAGTCCTCGGGGGCAGGGTGGTTCTTGAGGTACTCTTCGTAGAGCACGTTGTGGATGAAGCCGGTGTAGCCCTTCCACTCGTCCTCGGGCAGGGCGTCGGACAGGGCGACGTGCCATTCGAAGTTGTCGAACTCCTTGGCCAGCTCGTCGAAGTCCTCGACGAAGAACATCTCGCGCTTGGAGCGGGCGCCGTACCAGAAGGTGATCTTGCGATCGCGGTTCTCGAGGCGCTTGAGCTGGTCGAAGATGTGCGAGCGCATCGGCGCCATGCCCGCGCCGCCGCCGATGAAGACCATTTCCTTCTTCGTGTCACGGGCGAAGAACTCGCCGAACGGACCGGAGATGGTGACCTTGTCGCCGGGCTTCAGGTTGAAGATGTAGGACGACATCTGACCCGCCGGGATGCCGGAGGAGCCCGGCGGCGGCGAGGCCACCCGGACGTTGAGCATGATGATGCCCTTCTCGTCGGGATAGTTCGCCATCGAATAGGCGCGCTCAATGGGTTCGTCGACCGTCGACTCGTACTGCCAGAGATTGAACTTGTCCCAGTCGGGGCGGTATTCCTCGGCGATGTCGAAGTCCTTGTAGGACAGCTTGTGCGCGGGGGCCTCGATCTGGATGTAGCCACCGGCACGGAAGTTGACGTCCTCGCCCTCGGGAAGCTCCAGCACGAGGTTCTTGATGAAGGTCGCGACGTTGTCGTTGGAGCGCACGGTGCACTCCCACTTCTTGACGCCGAAGACCTCTTCGGGGACCTCGATGTCCATGTCCTGCTTCACGGCCACCTGGCACGAGAGGCGGTCGCCACAGGCGGCCTCGCGCTTGGTGATGTGGCTTTCCTCGGTGGGCAGGATCGACCCGCCGCCCGAGTGCACCCGGACGCGGCACTGCGCGCAGGTGCCGCCGCCGCCGCAGGCGGAGGGGACGAAGAGCTTCTGGCCGGCAAGGGTCTGCAGCAGCTTGCCGCCCGCCGGGACCGAGATGGTCTTCTCGCCGTTGATGGTGATGTTGACGTTGCCCGAAGACACCAGTCGCGAGCGCGCGGCGATGATGATGCTCACCAGCGCGATCACGATGAGGGTGAAGAGGACGACGCCCAGGCTGAAAGTTAGCATTGCCAGTAAGTCCTCCGGCTCAGAGTTTCACGCCACTGAAGGACATGAAGGCCATCGCCATCAGACCCGCGGTGATGAAGGTGATGCCGAGACCCTGCAGCCCGTCGGGGATGTCTGAGTACTTCAGCTTTTCGCGCACGCCGGCCATGGCGGTGATCGCCAAGGCCCAGCCGAACCCGGAGGACACGCCATAGGTCAGCGCCTCGGGGAAGTCGTAGGCGCGCTCGACCATGAAGAGCGAGCCGCCGAGGATGGCGCAGTTCACCGTGATGAGGGGCAGGAAGACCCCCAGCGCGTTGTAGAGCGGCGGGAAGTACTTATCGAGCACCATCTCGAGGATCTGCACCAGCGCGGCGATCACCCCGATGTAGGAGATCAGGCCGAGGAAGGTGAGGTCTACGTCCGGGAAACCGGCCCAGGCGAGTGCGCCCGGCGCCAGCAGATAGTGCAGGATCAGGTTGTTTGCCGGCACGGTGATCGCCTGCACGATCATGACCGAGATGCCGAGACCCATCGCCGTCGAAATCTTCTTCGACACGGCGATGAAGGTGCACATGCCCAGGAAGAAGGACAGCGCCAGGTTCTCGACGAAGACCGCCTTTACGGCGAGTGAGACGAGACCTTCCATCAGTGTGCCTCCACGCTCTGGATCTTGTATTCACGCTCTTCGACCTGCTTCGGCTTCCAGGTGCGGATCGCCCAGATCAGCAGCCCGATGACGAAGAAGGCGGACGGCGGCAGCAGCAGCAGGCCGTTGGGCACGTACCAGCCGCCGTTGTTGACCGTCTCGAGCAGGGTGATGCCGAACAGCGAGCCCGAGCCGAAGAGCTCGCGGATCACGCCCACCGTCATCAGGATGAGCCCGTAGCCCATGCCGTTGCCGATGCCGTCGATGAAGCTGGCCACCGGCGGGTTGCTCATGGCGAAGGCCTCGGCGCGGCCCATCACGATGCAGTTGGTGATGATCAGGCCCACGAAGACCGACAGGGTCTTCGAGATCTCGTAGGCATAGGCCTTGAGCACCTGGTCCACCAGGATCACCAGCGACGCGATGATGACCATCTGCACGATGATCCGGATCGAGCCGGGGATCTGGTTGCGCAGCATCGAGATGAACATCGACGAGAAGGCGGTCACCAGGGTCACCGCGATCGCCATCACCAGTGCCACCTTCAGCGACGAGGTCACCGCGAGCGCCGAGCAGATGCCCAGCACCTGCAGGGTGATCGGGTTATTGTCGATAAGCGGATCGACAAGTTGCGACTTGCGTGTGTGAGCCATCAGATCTCTCCTGCCTTCAGCCGCTCGAGGAAGGGGCCGTAGCCGTCTTCGCCCATCCAGAAGCGGACAAGGTTGTCGACGCCGCGCGAGGTCAGGGTCGCCCCGGCCAGCGCGTCGATGTAATAATCGGGGAAAGAGGAGGGGGCGCTCTTGGCGTCGGTGATCTGGGGTTTTTCTTCTTCTTCACGCAGCTTCCAGAGCGCCTTCCAGCGGGGGTTGTCGACCTCGGCGCCAAGACCGGGGGTTTCGCCGTGCTGGTAGAACTGCAGGCCGTAGATGTCGTTGCCATTCTCTTCCAGCGCGATGAAGCCGTAAAGCGTCGACCACAGGCCGTAGCCTTCGATCGGCAGGATCACCTTGTCGATGCTGCCATCGTCGGCACGCAGGATGTAGATCATCCGGAACGCCTGCATGTGGCCGCCGAGACCCGCCGGGTCCTCGTCGAGCGCCCGCACGATGGCGGGGTCGTTCGAGGTGGCGAGCTGGTCGAAGGTCTTGATGTCGAACTCGTCGGTGAACTCGCCGGTGGCGAGGTCGAGCACGTGCGGTTCCATCGACTCGAAGGCCTCGGCCACGGGCACGTTCGGGTCGTAGACGCCGGCCACTTCAAGCACGTTGGTCTGCTTGTCGCGCAGCTTGTTGGCCTCCTGCACCGGGCGCAGCGACACGGCGGCGGCGGACACCACCATCGAGGCCACGAGGCAGAGCGCCACGGCGACCGTCACTGTCTTGACGACGGAGTCGTTGGGCATGTCGAGGAAGCGGCGGATGAAGCCATTGTTCTCGTTCGCGTCAGACATTGCGCTTGGCCCTCCGTTTGATGTTGGCCTGCACCACGAAGTAGTCGATGAGCGGCGCAAAGACGTTGCCGAACAGGATCGCGAGCATCATCCCTTCCGGGAAGGCCGGGTTGATGACGCGGATCATCACCACCATGAAGCCGATCAGCGCCCCGTAGATGTAGCGCCCGACGTTGGTGTGGCTGGCCGAGACGGGCTCGGTCACCATGAACACGAGGCCGAAGGCGTAGCCGCCGATGACCAGGTGCCAGTACCAGGGCATGGCGAACATCGGGTTGCTGTCCGAACCGATGAGGTTCAGCAACGACGAGAAGGCGATCATGCCCACGAGACAGCCGAGCACCAGGCGCCAGTTGGCGATCTTGGTGACCAGCAGGAAGGCGAGGCCGATGAGGCAGGCGATGGTCGAGGTCTCGCCGAGACAGCCCTGGATCGTGCCGATGAAGGCGTCCATCCAGGTGATGCCGCGCTCAGGCAGGGCGGCGTAGCCGTCGCTGGCGCCGATGGCGAGCGGGGTCGCGCCCGAGAAGCCGTCGACCGGCGTCCAGATCGTGTCGCCGGACATCTGCGCGGGGTAGGCGAAGTAGAGGAACGCCCGGCCGACCAGCGCGGGGTTCAGGAAGTTCTTGCCGGTACCGCCAAAGACCTCCTTGCCGATCACCACGCCGAAGATGATGCCGAGGGCGACCTGCCACAGCGGCGCCGAGGCCGGCATGATCAGGGTGTAGAGCATCGAGGTCACGAGGAAGCCCTCGTTCACCTCGTGGCCGCGGACCACCGCGAAGATCACCTCG
>NZ_JAATOS010000182.1:0-7619 GCF_011806505.1 Salipiger sp. HF18
CAGCGCCAGCGGCTTGTCAAAGTTCAGCGGGTACTCCGGCCGCACCGACTGCACCGCCGCCAGCATGACCTGGTCGAAGTAGCGGTCGTTGGTGCGCTCGGCCGTCATGCGCGTGACCTCGACCTGCCAGCGCCCGCGCGAGGGCAGCTGCCACGAGAACTGCCGGAAGAACGGATCGTCGCGGTTCGCGACCAGCGCGAGCGTGGTGACCTCGTCCCAGTCGTCTTCGTCCGAGAGCCGCTGGCGGATCCGCACCTCGACCTTCAGGCTCTTCTGCTTGTCCATCTCGCGGTTCAGCCGGTAGAGCCCGGTCGGGAACCAGAAGATCAGCGTCGCGATCTGGGTGGCGCTGGCCGTGACCCGCACCACCGGCGTCTCGATCGCCTCGCCCGAGACGATCTCGCCGGCATCGTTGCGCGGCCGCGGCCGGACCAGCTCGACGCTCTCGCCGTCCTCGATCACCTGGCGGGGATAGAGTGTGACCGGGTCTTCTCCTGCCAGCCCCTCGCGGTGCTCGATCTCCACATTATTATAGTGCCCGATCGCGGTGTCGCCGATGCGGAGGTCGGAGATCTTCAGCCGGCCGTAGCCCCAGACGAAGAGCGCGACGATGTACTGCTCGTCGCCGATGATCTGCGTGTAGCTCCGCGCGGCGAAGGGCGGCGCGTAGCGGTGGCGCCCCAGGGCCCACGGCACCGGCGCGTCGGGGCGGAGCTGGTTGTTCCAGCCCGAGAACGTGTAGCGGTTGCGGCGGTCATGGCACAGCGAGCAGAACCGGCAGCCACGGCACCCGGCGCGGCATCCCAAGATAAGCGATCCTCGGATCCCGCCTACAAGTACATCGCCAAGTGATCCGCCCGCGAAAGACATCAGGCGCATAAGGACAGATATGCGAACCTTCACCTCAGGCTCACACCATCATTTTTTTGAGGGCGCTAAACCGATGGTGCCGGCGGGAAGCCGCCGTTCGCTGCGCTTTGGGAGAAAAGCATTGAGGTGGTTCGAAGCAGACGTTGGCCCCATGCGCCCGGGGCGTCGCCCTGTCGAAGACCCACCCGAGCTACATCCCCTTGACACCCGATGCTTCGAATACTTTCGAGAGTAGGCGTTCCAAGAGGGTCTTGTACTTGCCCTACGCAAAGCTCTAGCTTGGGCCTTGGGCCTCGGGGGGTCCTTGTGAAACGCATTTTTGAGGTGGATAGTGGCTGAAGAAGATGACGCACTTCTCGAAGTGGTTGAAGAAAATGATGATCAGCCATACGTTGAGTTTGACATTTCTGTCGCTCCATCAGACCCCTCTTTGGAGCTTCTGTCTTCACAGATACAGCGTGGCGATATTATTGTTCCATTCTATCAAAGAAAATTTGTCTGGAAGATTGAGCAATCATCAAGGCTGATTGAATCCTTCTTGATGGGTCTTCCTGTTCCGCAAGTGTTCCTCTACGAAAATGATGAAGGTGAGCTCGAGGTTATTGATGGTCAGCAACGGCTGATGTCTGTCAAGTACTTCATAGAGGGATATTTCGGTGAGCCGGACGACAAAGGAAACCGGAAAGTTTTCCGCCTCAAAGGGCTGTCCGAGCGATCTGAGTTCAACGGGAAGCGGTTTGATGATCTCCCTCCCAAGTACCAACGCAAGCTGAGAAATTCCACATTGAGGGCGATTAATATTCGCCAGCTAACACCAAGCGGTGGTGGTGATAGCGTCTTTCATATTTTCGAGAGGCTCAACACGGGCGGAACACAGCTTAAGCCACAAGAAATCAGAAACGCCGTGTATCGTGGTGAAATCGTTGATCGGCTATGGACCCTCAACGACAATGATGATTGGCAAAGTATCCTTGGCCTTAAGAAGCCAGATAAAAATCAAAAAGATGTTGAGTTAGTGTTGCGTCTTTTGTCCCTCTATCGCAAGTGGGGTGACTATGAAAAGCCAATGCTTACCCACCTGAATAGGTTCATGAAAGAAAACAGGGACTTTGATGGCAAGACTGATCTGGAGTTTTTTGAACGATTCCCAGTTGTTGCGGCGCTCGTAAATCAGAATATCCCCAAGCCATTCAGGCCAAAGGGTGTGATAAACTCTGCCGTTCTTGAAGCTGTAATGGTAACCTTACTTGAGGACCCTTCTATTGACGGAGAAAGGCTTAAATTGGGTTATGAAGCCCTCCTGAACGATGCAGCATTCCTTGAGCGGATAACAGGCGGAACGACCGACACCCTCATGGTTCAAAAAAGAATAGAGATAGCAAAGCAGACTATTTGATGCTGCCTAGTGAACTTCGAGAGCACTTTTCTAGGATCAACTCTCTGGTTGATGAGATGAATAGATTCGCTCCGGAGGGCTCGCGCGGATCGGCCGAGTTTCGCGCGGATCTAGCAGGAATGCTCGTTGTCACCATAGCTGCAATGTATGAAACTTGCGTCAAAGTAACTATGGTTTCATATGCCTCTAGGTATGGGCGAGAATTTGAAGGGTTTACAGACCGAAATTATAGTAAGTTGAGTAGCAGAATATCTCATCAAGACCTGCGCAGATATGCTGCCACTTTTGACGGCAGAGTTCGTGACAAGTTCGATGAGATACTGGATAGGCGTCGAAAAGTTACTGTTAAATTGTCTGGCCGCAATCCAATTAAACAGCTAGATCAGATCTTGAACTGGAGGCATGACTTCGCACACGCAGGGCTGAGACAAACTACGATCGGAGAAGCTATTGCAACACACCGCCTGGCAAGTGTCGTTATTTTGTCATTTTATAATGCCTTCGAAGACGATACCGGCGCTTGATTCGATGAGTTATAGATCAAGGTGCTGTTGGTCGCCGATTAAATCCGTAAGTGGCATCTGGTGTTAAACAGAGCGCAGGCCACTTTGCTGCTTGTTGCTAGGTGTTCAGCTCGGGATTTGCCGTGCTTTAAACGCAACATGAGATTGGGGCAGCTTTAGGGCTGAGATCGGCCCTTCGCTGGACCTGGCGCGAATGGCCGGAGTGGGCCGACAGCGACGCCGCCGCATGGGCGATCAGGCGCTTGGCCCGGCGGCGCAGCGTAGGTCGGGAAGGAGCCCTTTACGGAAGGTAGCTCTGGCGCTTAGCATTTCCAAAGCGTGAAAATGGAGATGGCGATGCCCGAAATGACTGTGCTCCTGACTTACCTCGCGGTGCTGGTCGGCTTCGTCTTCTTTCCGGGGCCGTCGATCCTACTGACGTTGGCACGTGCCTCAACCTCGGGAACTTGGGCGGGAGTAGCTACGAGCCTCGGCATCGGCTTAGGTGATGTGATCCACACTCTGCTGGCCGTATTAGGGGTTTCGGCCATTGTCATGGCGTCCGCGAGTGCTTTTCTAGCAGTAAAGTTGCTGGGCGCCGGATATCTGATCTACATTGGCCTCCGTAGCATCTTCGAGCGGGCCCCTCTTCATGGCCAGCCTGATTTGCAGCTCATAACCCCGCGCAAAGCATTTCGTCAGGCATGTCTTGCAGAGGTACTGAACCCGAAATCGGCCATGTTCTTCTTGGCGTTCCTGCCGCAGTTCGTTGCTCCTGACCAAGGAGACGTCGCCCTGCAACTCTTGGTGCTTGGCCTGCTGTTCGTAGTGGTGGGGACTGCCGCCACGCTCTTGGTGGCGGTCGCCGCAGGCGCTATCGGTGCAACCCTGCGCAGCAACCCCTCTATACAACGTTGGCAAGGAAAAGTGGTGGGCACCCTGTATTGCGCTCTAGGTATCCGACTTGCATTTCAACCGCGATGATCACTGTCTGCTCTGTCCGCCCTCCGGAACTTGGCGGCTCCGGGGCGTGCTGCAACCGCGATGTATGGCTGCTTTCGTGGTTCCGCACGCGGTGGAGGCTTGGGCGCTCGACGGCGGCTATGGATGCGCCGCTGCTGTCGAGCCGTGCGATGGATCCCGCCCTACATATCCCGATCAGGCATTTGCTCGGGACTCAGCCAAGCCTGCAGCTGGATCGCCAGTCGATCTCTGAGGGTCTTGTCGCCATGCTCTGTGCAAAGGCTCAGAGCCACCGAACTGACGGAGAAAGCCTGGATTCCTTCTGACTGAAGCTCAGCCGATATGTCCTGCCGAAACGGTCCACCCCTCAACTTCTGGACCAGGATGCGGTCGTACCGACAGATCGCCTTGGCGATGGCCCCGACCTTTTCGACGGCAAGCGCCCCTGACAGACGCAGAAAAATATCAAAGACATAACGCTCGCTCGAAAGAAAACTCAGAAGCGGCATGATGCTCTCCACCACGTGTGCGATAGAGCGAAAGCCGCCAACGGCGTCCAGATCGTCGAGCAGCGCGTCGACCCGCTCGCCGATCAGGATATCCATCAAAGCGTCCTTGTCGCTGAAATGTGCAAAGAACGTGCCTTTCGCCACGCCCCCGGCGGTGACGACCTGTTCGACCCGGAGATCCGCAAAGCCGGAGTCCGAGACAATCTCCCTCGCACAGCCGAGAAGCCGTTCCCGTGTCTTGACGCTTCTGAGCTGTTTTGCGCGGGCCATGGGGCCTCCTATCCAGATTATTGACCGCGGTCAATATAGAGGATAACAAATATGACCACGGTCAATTCAGGAGTTCCCATGGCCCCCAGACGCATCTTTGTCCTCAACGGACATCCCGGTGAAACCTCGCTTTCCAGACTCTTTTCCGAAGACTACGCGCAGGCCGCGATGCAGGCTGGTCACGAACTTCGGATCACCCATCTGCACGATCTGGACTTCGATCCCGATTTCGGCGGGGGCGGCTACCGTGCCGCCAAGCCTCTCGAGCCAGATCTGGAAGCGGTCATGGCCAATATGGACTGGGCCGAACATCTGGTTTTGCTGAGCCCCATGTGGTGGGGCGGTCTGCCCGCCAAGTTGAAGGGCCTATTCGACCGCGCCCTGCTGCCCGGCAGCGCCTTCGACACGCGCGCCAAGACCTGGCTGGGATCACCCCGGCCGCTTCTGGCCAGACGCACCGCGCGGCTGATCATGACCTCGGATACGCCGCACTGGTTCTTTCGGCTCGCCCACAAGGCCGCACTGGTGCGCCAGCTTCGAATGCAAATCTTTGGATTCGTCGGCATTTCGCCTCTGCACGTCACCCATTTTTCGGCAGTCAGCAATTCATCGCCCGAGACGAGAGCGAAGTGGTCCCGAAGGGTTGCCAGCCTTGGAGCGCGCGGAGCGTAGGTTCAAGACAAATGGCATAATGACCTTGGCGCGCCAAATCTTGCTGCAGGATCCCACCGATGTCTGGTTTGGCGAAGCTGCGACGCAGCGCGGCCAGCCAGACGAATGACCGCAACGGGCCGAACTTACCTGAGAGCGGGAACGTCGCCATGGGCGGTCGAGCGGTCGTTCGCTGCACTCAGCTCCGATGACCACAGTGCTCCCCGCGGGCGCATAAGGGTCCATATGCACGGTGATGCGTCAGCCTAGCCCTCGAGAAGCGCCCACTTGATTTTGCTACAATCTCGGGCAACCAATAGTGCACCAGAAAACCGAGCAAGCGACGGAGAACAACGTGCTTAACAACATCGGCCCGCCGGGCCTCCTGCTTATTGTACTCGTAGTCGGCTTGCCCATCTTTCTGATTAGTCGCTCTAGCAAACGCAAAGCTGCCGAGCGCAAACGTATGGCAGATGCGTTGGAGGAGATCGCGAAAGCGAAGAAGTAGGTCAAAGGTATCGGCGGCCGTGTATCGACCCACTGAAAACCTGCTCATGCTACAAAGGAGAACGTAGCCATGAGTAAGATGATGGACGACAGCATCAAACGGTGGACGGCGAAGCGGAAGACAGCGTGGGAGTTCCTGGAGCACCTGCTCAAAGTCGTTCCCTATCGCATTCACACCATCCTGACTGACAACGGCATCCAGTTCGCCGAGAAACCCCGCAACCGCAACACTGCATCATCTAGGCAGATGCGGTTCGACACGATCTGCGAGACAAATGAGATCGAGCATCGGCTTACCAAGCCAAACCATCCCTGGACCAATGGTCAGGTCGAGCGGATGAACCGCACAATCAAGGAGGCGACTGTCAAACGGTACCACTACGACAGCCACAACCAGCTGAGCACGCACCTCGCGGACTTCATGGCAGCATACAACTTCGCACGGACGCTCAAGACCCTCAGCGGGCTCACGCCCTACGAATACATCTGCAAAATCTGGACTTCAGAGCCGGATCGATTCATCGTCGATCCGATCCACCAAATGCCGGGACTGAACACCTAGGCACCTATTGAATCTTGTTCTTTTTGCAAGCCATTTCATTTGTACTTTTCATACATGGAAGGCAGATTCGAGAAACCTTCTCAAATTTCTTCATGGCTGCTATAGACTGCCCTGTCAATGATAACGCATAGGCTTCCCGCTCAAGCTCCTCGACCAATTTGCAATCTAGGTCAATATTAAATAATTTCTTGTTTGTTCGTATCATAGCTTGCTCCACTCACCTATGTATACTACCCTAGAGGCTAGTGAATATTGTTTGGTCGTTCATGCGCGTGGATGGATAACTTCGACACACAGAATGATGGAGAACCTATCCCTGAGGATAGTGTCTCCACTCTACGGCGTCCCAGTTAATAGTTTTGCGCGCTCAATTGGGATCGTCTCCTTCCTTGCCGCGAGGGCGGCACGGTGACGTTCTGGCAGCCCAAACCCCTGCAGATGAGCGATTGCTGATGCCGCTCGATAAGGAGCTGAGGCTGGTCGGCGGTGACCTGCTACCCTGAGAAGTCCGCGGTTTGAGGTTAGCCTGTTCTCCAAACGAGGAGACAGACGATGCGGAAAAGCCGTTTCAGCGAAGAGCCGATCATTCACTGCCCGGCAGTGCATTATTGCTGAGCCAGCCTTCGATTTCGGCCGGATCGTTCTGATGATCTGCGGCGCAGAGCTTGGTGATTGAGCGGCGAAGGGTGTTAGGCATGCTGAAAATCGAATTCGAATTCATGGGATCGGTCAATATAAGGTTAATGCCCTCTTGAAGACCCAGATGCGAAAAAGGGTCCCACTTAGCGTGAACACGGCATCGCGCCGAACACAAGCTAACACGCTGATTTAAAACCAAAGATGCCAAGTGGGACCTTGGCTGCGAAGTGGGCGTCGAAGGTCCCACTTCCTGACGCGGTTTCACCTGTGAAAACCCTCCGCTACATGCCGTTTCCGGGCTCTTAAACGCTAATTAACAAGGGCTTGAACGATGTCGCCCAGCACGCCCCGCAATGTCGCCCAAACCGCCCAGATCGCCTCATACAGCCCAGTTTGGCGTTCTACTGTAAAACTCGATCAACCTTGCGACGCCCCAGGCGCCACGCCCTCAGCGCCTTGATTTCATGGCCTTCCGGCGTCCTCCGGGAACCTCGGACCTCTTCCGGCATCCACTGTAAGAATGAGTGTCACCCAACACTTGTTGTAGCGTGACGCTCAAACTTGCAGTGATTTACGGCGAAGTTTACAGCAACGCGTTTTTTCGGGATCGGGGCATTTCGAGCCTCCTGAGCGGTCCTGAGCCAGTGACGGACATCATGTCCGTCACCTTCTCCCATCCGATCCCACCCCGCGTCCCACCTGGTCCCAACCGGGACCGCATGGCACCCCGCCGCCCTGCCCCGTTTAAA
>NZ_JAATOS010000183.1:0-7590 GCF_011806505.1 Salipiger sp. HF18
CGGGGCCTCGAGGCAGCCGCGTCCCTCGCGCGCATGCCCGACCCGGAGATCCCCCGCCGCATCCAGGAACCCCGCGAGCTGGCGACCCGCCTGCAGATCAACGGCACGCCGAGCTTCGTCTTCGAAAGCGAGATGCTGCGCGGCTACGTGCCGCTCGACGGCATGCGCGATCTCGTGGCGCAGATCCGCGCCGAGGGCTGATCCCTCACAGTCGTGCCGGGGGCGGGCTCAGTCCGGCCCCGGACGGCGCTCGCCGTCGCCGTCACACAGGCGGTTCATCCGCGCCCGCGCCGCCCCCGGCGGTGCCGCCGGCAGGACCAACCGGATCCGGGTGCCCCGCCCCGCCCCGGCGCCGACCTGAGCACGAGCTCGCCCCCGCCGATCAGGGCTTCGCGGGCGTTGCTGATGAGTCCGAGCAGCGCCGCCCCGAGTTTGACCGGGTCCACGTGCACGGCCCGCAGCTTCCCCTCCATCTCGACACGCAGCGTATGTTGCGGCCCCAGCACCTCGGGCGCCACAGCCTGCAGCGGTGCGATCAGCTGCGCCGTGCCGGACGGAAATCGGGCAGCGAGCGCGGCGCGGTGGAGCAGCTGCACGCCCGTGAACACCCGAACCGGAGGAACTGGGCGGCGTGTCCATAGCTTAAGAAACGCAGCGGTCAGCGGAGCCAGAGCAGCACAAAGCTCAGGTGGCGGCCATTGCCGAACGGCCCCTACCTGCGCTTGATCGGCTTGTAGTCGACTTGCTGCGGCTGTGGCGGGGAGGTGCATGCGGCAACAAGCTTCGCCCCGTCCCGGATCACATCACTCCGCGGCCTGCGCGGCGCCTGGCTCCTGCGCCTCGATCTCGGCGGCCTTCTTCTCGACCTCCTCGACGATGTGCTCGATCATCTGGTCGTTCGACATCTTGTGGCTCGCCTTGCCGGCCAGGTAGACCATGCCGCTGCCGGCACCGCCGCCGGTGAAGCCCACATCGGTCATCAGCGCCTCGCCCGGCCCGTTCACCACGCAGCCGATGATCGAAAGCGACATCGGCGTCTTGATGTGCTCGAGCCGCTTCTCCAGCGCCTCGACGGTCTTGATCACGTCGAAGCCCTGACGCGCGCAGGACGGGCAGGAGATGATGTTGACACCGCGGTGGCGCAGCCCCAGCGACTTGAGGATCTCGTAGCCGACCTTGATCTCCTCGACCGGGTCGGCCGAGAGGCTCACCCGCAACGTGTCGCCGATGCCCATCCACAAGAGCTGGCCAAGGCCGATGGCGCTCTTGATGGTGCCCGAGGTCAGCCCGCCCGCCTCGGTGATGCCGAGGTGGATGGGTTTGTCGGTGGCCTCGGCGAGGCCCATGTAGGCGGCGGCCGAGAGGAAGACGTCCGAGGCCTTCACCGAGATCTTGAATTCGTGGAAGTCGTTGTCCTCGAGAATGCGGATGTGATCCAGCGCGGATTCGACCATCGCCTCGGGGCACGGCTCGCCGTATTTCTCGAGCAGGTGCCGCTCGAGGCTGCCGCCGTTGACGCCGATGCGCATCGAGCAGCCGTTGTCGCGGGCGGCGGCGATGACCTCGCGCACGCGCGCCTCGCTGCCGATGTTGCCCGGGTTGATGCGCAGGCAGGCGGCGCCGGCCTCGGCGCTTTCGATGCCGCGCTTGTAGTGGAAGTGGATGTCCGCGACGATCGGCACCGGGCTCTCGCGCACGATCTCTTTCAGCGCTTTCGAGCTCGCCTCGTCCGGCACCGAGACCCGCACGATGTCGGCACCCGCCTCGGCGGCGCGCTGCACCTGCTCGATGGTCGCCCTGACGTCCGTGGTGACGGTGTTGGTCATGGTCTGGACCGAGATCGGCGCATCGCCCCCAACCGGCACGTTCCCGACCATGATCTGGCGGGACTTGCGCCGCTCGACGCTGCGCCAGGGTCGGATGGGATTGTGGCTCATACCGCGAAGCTCCTCCTGAGAGCGTCTGTCGTTTCCCCGCCTATCTAGCGCTCTCGCGCCGTCGGGGCCAGTCTCCTTTCCGAGAGCTCCGCCCGCAGGGACGTGCGGCACGCCGTTTCCGCGCCCCGCATCTTGCGCGACGGGACGGTTCGGGGGATCAGTCGGTGAGGGTCGCGGTGGTATCGTTCAGTTCGGCCACGACCCTCTCGAGGTCCGAATCGCGGGTCGCGTCGGCCACCTGATAGGTCTGGGTGAGGTTCTCGACCGAGAGCGCGAGGTTCTTGGTCACCGCGCCCTTGGCGCCGGCCGGCCCGTAGGTCTGTCCATTCACCGCGAAGTAGACCGCGCCGGATTCGCCCACGCGCAGGGTGGCGGGCTCTTCTGTGGCCGGCAGCTTGTAGGTGTCGCCGGCGTTCATGATCGCCTCGTAGATCACCGAGCCGTCGGCCGCACGCACCCGTACCCACGCCGGGCGCACCGCCATCAGCGTGACGGCGCCGGGCGCCGAGGTGATCCGCGGCGCCTGAAGCGAGGCGAACTGGCGCTCGGAGCCGTCCGGGGTCGCCATCGGCTGCGGCGCGGTCATGCCGCGCCGCGCGAAGGCGCCGACCGTAGTCGGGTCGAGCGAGGAAATCGGGGCGTCGCGCGCCACCAGCACCGGCACGTCCAGCGCCTGCGGCCGGTAGAGCCTGGCGAGCGCCTCGGAGCCCGGGGGCGAGAAGGCGCCGACGCCCTCGGCGCGCGCGACCTCTTCACCGTCGTCGTCGGTCTCGGGCACGATGGCCCCTTCCAGCGGGTCAAGCTCGCTCAGCACCACCGGGGTCTGGTCCACGGGCGCGAGCTGCACGCGCTGCACCTCGCGCAGGACCGACCAGCCGCCGTAACCGATGCCACCGATCAGCGCGATCAGCACCAGCATCGAACCGATGGCCCCGGGCTCGATCCGCGACAGCAGCGAGTCGCCGGCGGGCACGAAGGGCATCCGCGGTTCCTCGAACGGGTCGCGGGCCGAGGAGCGGAGCGGCTCGCCCGGTTGCGGCTTGCGGGTGGGCGATGCCCTCCCCGGCCTGCCCTTGGCCCCGGCCAAGCCGCTTTCGGCGCAGAACTGCTGGAAGCATTCGTCGGGATCCATCCCGAGATAGCGGGCATAGGAGCGCACGTAACCGGCGATGAAGCCCGGCGTGTCGAAGGCGGAGGGATCGCAATTCTCGATCGCGGCGATGTAGCTCGCCTTGATCCTAAGCTCGCGCTGCACGTCGAGAAGCGACTTGCCCATGGTCGCACGTTCGCCACGCATCACGTCGCCAAGCCGCAACGTGAAATCGTCGAACCCGCGCGGTGTGTCTTCGTCGACAACCGCCTCCGGCTTACGTGAGGATTTCCGCCCGATCATGCGTTCAACCCAGTTACCGCTGTCCCAAGTAGCCCTGCCCACTCACGCGTTCGCGATTCGCGTCGCGCGCTTTATTGATACGACGTTAGCACATCACAACAGGGTTTACAGAGTTCTAACGAGCGATGAGCATGGATCTGCGCACCGCCCGGCCATTCGCGTTTCTCCCGCCGAACGCATCGAGCGCCTCGGAAGTTCCTAAATCGTCATCCGAAATTCTCGACCGCGTTCCGGGCGTCCCTGTGTCGGAAGCCGGGGCGAGACCGTGACCTATCCATAAAAAACCTCCCATGCCGGGGCACGGGAGGCAATGAAACACCGATCACGTCCCGGATAGCGGGCGTGAGCGCGTCAGGCGCTGAGCTCCTGCCGATTGAGGGCGCAGCGCGACCAAAGTTCGTCGAGCGCGCGCACCAGACGGTCCATCTCGTCGGGGCCGTGCACGGGCGACGGGGTGAAGCGCAGACGCTCGGTGCCGCGCGGCACGGTGGGGAAGTTGATCGGCTGCACGTAGATGCCATAGCCCTCGAGCAGCATGTCGGACAGCTGCTTGGTGTGCTTCGGGTCGCCCACGATCACCGGCACGATATGCGAGCCGTGGTCGATGATCGGCAGCCCCATGCCCTTGAGACGGGTCTTGAGGATCCGGGCCTGGGTCTGGTGCTTCTCGCGCAGCGCATGGTCGGTCTTGAGATGCGCGATCGAGGCCGCGGCCCCGGCCGCCACCGCCGGCGGCAGCGAAGTGGTGAAGATGAAGCCCGGCGCGTAAGAGCGGATGGCGTCGCACATCTTCTCGCTCGCGGCGATGTAGCCGCCGAACACGCCGAAGGCCTTGCCGAGGGTGCCGTTGATGATGTCGATGCGATGCGAGAGCCGGTCACGCTCGGCCACGCCACCGCCGCGCGGGCCGTACATGCCAACCGCGTGCACCTCGTCGAGATAGGTCAGCGCGTTGAACTCGTCGGCGAGATCGCAGAGCGCCTCGATGGGCCCGAAATCGCCGTCCATCGAGTAGACCGATTCAAAGGCGATGAGCTTGGGCGCGCGCGGATCATCGGCCTCGAGCAGCTCGCGCAGGTGGGCGGTGTCGTTGTGACGGAAGATCCGCTTGGCACCGCCGTTGCGCTTGATGCCCTCGATCATCGAGGCGTGGTTGAGCTCGTCGGAATAGATGATCAGCCCGGGGAACAGCTTGGGAAGGGTCGAGAGCGTGGCGTCGTTGGCGATGTAGGCCGACGAGAACACCAGCGCCGCTTCCTTGCCGTGCAGGTCCGCCAGCTCGGCCTCGAGCCGCTTGTGGTAGACCGTGGTACCCGAGATGTTGCGGGTGCCGCCCGAGCCCGCGCCGGTGCCGTCGATGGCCTCGTGCATCGCCTGCAGGACGACGGGATGCTGGCCCATGCCAAGGTAGTCGTTGCCGCACCACACGGTGATCGGCTGCTCGGTTCCGTCAGCCTTGCGCCAGGTGGCGTGGGGGAACTGGCCCTTCTTGCGCTCGATGTCGATGAAGGTGCGGTAGCGGCCTTCGTCGTGCAGGCGGGTCAGGGCGTCGTCGAGCTTCGCGGTGTAGTCCACCGGTATCTCCTTCCTTGGTCGTGCCACGTCTTTTGCGGGCTGCGTGGCTGGCTCCTGCGGGGTCATCCGCAGTCAGATGGTCCGCATTCACAGGAGTGAATGGATACCGCTCACATCGTCTCATGTCCACGGTTTAGAACGATGCTAAATGTCGCGGCCTTGATTTGCATCAAGACTTTCGGAGCGTGTCCCGGGGGTCGGGTTTCCCATACTACTCAGCCGTTCCCGATCGGCGCATCCTGAAGCTGGCCGAATTGACGGCCCCGCCCGCCTCCACCCGGCGCGGCCTTGAGCTTCATTTGAGACATCCTGGATATGCGGTCGCCACCATCGGCATGAAACTCACCTCGCATGGCCTTGGCCATTCGGGCATCGCCTTGGCCTCGCTCGGTTTTCTCGCCGCGTTCCTGGCCGAGATGGTGCTCTTGCGCCGGGCCGAGCTGTCGCTGGTCTACATCGCCATCATCGCCGCAGAGACCCTGCTGGTGCTTTCCTACGCGCTGCTGATCGGCGAGGGGCTGAGCCTTCGGCAGGCGGCCGGGGCGGCGCTCGTGCTTGTCGGGCTCGCGGTCGCGACAACCTGAGGTCCCGGCTCTGGACAGTGCGCTCGGCGCTGCTAGGCTCGCGCCGAATTGACCGCACACAGGAGCCTTGGCATGTCACTCGACGCCGTTCTCGCCCGCATCGACACCGATCTTCCCGCCGCGACCGACCGGCTGCTCGAGCTGCTTCGAATCCCCTCGATCTCGACCGACCCCGCCTACAAGGCCGACTGCGACCGCGCCGCCGACTGGCTGGTGGCGGATCTCGCCTCGCTCGGGGTCGCGGTCGAGAAGCGCCCCACCCCCGGCCATCCGATGGTGGTGGGCCATGTCGACGGCCCCGGCCCGCACATCCTGTTCTACGGCCACTACGACGTGCAGCCCGTCGATCCGCTGAACCTCTGGGACCGCGATCCCTTCGATCCGGCGCTCGAGGAGACCGCCAGGGGCACGGTGATCCGCGGCCGCGGGGCGGCGGACGACAAGGGCCAGCTGATGACCTTCATCGAGGCCTGCCGCGCATGGAAGGCCGAGCACGGCAGCCTGCCCTGCAAGATCACCTTCTTCCTCGAGGGCGAGGAAGAGAGCGGCTCGCCCTCGCTGGTGCCCTTCATGAAGGAGAACGCCGACGAGCTGAAGGCCGAGCTGGCGCTGATCTGCGACACTGGGCTCTTCCAGTCGAAGACCCCCGCCATCATGACCATGCTGCGCGGCCTTCTCGGCGAAGAGCTCACCATCACCGGACCCGACAAGGACCTGCACTCGGGCATGTACGGCGGCATCGCGAGGAACCCCGCGCGCGTCCTGACCAAGATCCTCGGCGGGCTCTTCGACGACGACGGCGTGATCCAGGTGCCCGAGCTCTACGAGGGCGTGCCGGTGCTGTCCGACGAGCTGAAGGCGCAGTGGGAAGGACTCGGCTTCGACGACAAGGCCTTCCTCGGCGACGTCGGGCTGTCGATCCCCGCCGGCGAAAGCTCGGTCACCCCGCTCGAGATGATCTGGGCCCGCCCCACCGCCGAGATCAACGGCATCTGGTCGGGCTACACCGGTGATGGCTTCAAGACCGTGCTGCCGTCCAAGGCCCACGCCAAGATCAGCTTCCGTCTGGTCGGCACGCAGGACCCCGAGGCGATCCGCAAGAACTTCCGCGCGTGGGTCGAGGCGCAGCTGCCCGCCGACTGCAAGATCGCGTGGAAGGACCACAGCTGCTCGCCTGCCTCGCAGATGTCTATCGAGCACCCCGGCTTCGAGGCCGCGCGTCAGGCGCTGTCGGACGAGTGGCCCGATCCCGCGGCCTATGCCGGCTGCGGAGGCTCGATCCCGATCGCGGGCTACTTCAAGACCATCCTTGGCATGGACGCGATGCTGGTGGGCTGGGGCAAGGACGACGACCAGATCCACTCGCCCAACGAGAAGTACGACCTCGAGAGCTTCCACAAGGGCATCCGCAGCTGGGCCCGCATCCTCGAGGCGATGACCCGGGGCTGATTGACCTTTGTCCGGGCGGGGGATGCCTCCGCCCGGCATGCTCGGTGGCCGCTTTCGGTATCGGCGCCGTTAACCTCGATGCCGTGTTTTTCACGAGATTCTTAACCTTCAGGGCCCGGAATCTCAGGGGTTTCGCGTCTCACGCGCAAATCCGAACCGTTTGCCGTGGTGTTTCCCAACCTCGGGCGCAATCGCTGCAATAAATCGCCATTATTCGCCCCTACCCCTTAACGCGCCGGAGCAAGGCCATGCGCCTCCGCGGTCCTTTCTGCGCGCAACGTGCAGCCGGGCCGGCAGGGACGCGGCGCCGGATCCGGCAGAGGTCGGGCCTGCGCGACAGACGCGGGTATCGCCACATGGGTCGGGCACCGAGGCAGGGCTCAAGGCAGGGACAGAGGCAGGGACTGGACGAATGAGGCAATACGCGTTTCGGAAGATGACCCACGACGATTTCGTGGCCCGTGTCGAGCGGATCGACCCGCGTTTCATCCGCGACGGCGGCGCGCATCCCGAGGTGCAGGTCCGCAGCAGTCACCCGTGGATGTACCTGCTGATGGGCTTCGGCTGGGCCTACCTGACGATCTCTGCGGCCCGCAACCGCGAGGGCATCCAGGAGAGCCTGACCCAGGGCAGCCTGCCCACCCACCTGCAC
>NZ_JAATOS010000184.1:0-7524 GCF_011806505.1 Salipiger sp. HF18
GCATGGCCGCCGCGGTGACCGCCTCGAAGGCCGGTCTCTCGGTGGTGGTTCTGGACGAGGGCGAGGCGCCCGGCGGCCAGATCTACCGCGACATCGAGCGCACCACCCCCCGCCGCAGCGCCGTGCTGGGCGAGGATTACGTCGCCGGAGGCGCGCTTGCGAAGGCGCTGCGCGAGGCCGATCTCACCTACCTGCCGCGCAGCACGGTGTGGAACATCTCGACCGAGCGGCTGATCGACTTCTCCCGCGACGGCGGCTCCTCGCAGCTGCAGGCGAACTACATCCTCGTGGCCACCGGTGCCGTCGAGCGGCCGTGCCCGATCCCCGGCTGGACCAAGACCGGCGTCACCACCGTGGGCGCGCTGCAGATCCTGCTGAAATCCGCGGGCATCGTCGAGGAAAGCGCCGTGCTGGCGGGCTCGGGCCCGCTGCTGTGGCTGGTGGCCAAGCAGATGGTCGACGCCGGCGCGCCGCCCGTGGCGGTGGTCGAGACCACGCCCGCGGGCCGGATGCAGGCGGCACTGCCGCATCTCTTCGGCGCTCTCAAGGGGCATCGCTACCTCAGCAAGGGTCTGAAGCTCCTGCGCGCGGTCAAGGCCGCGGGCGTGCCGGTCTATTCCGCCGCCACCGATCTCGAGGTGACGGGCGAGACCGCGGCCACCGGGCTGCGCTTCACCTCGAAAGGCAAGCAGCACCTCGTCAGCGCCAACCACATCGCGCTGCATCAGGGCGTGGTGCCGAACCAGCAGGTCACCCGCATGCTGCGCTGCGAGCACCGCTGGGATGCCTCTCAGTTCTGCTTCCGCCCGGTGACGGATGCACGCGGACTCACCAGCTTCGAGAACGTCTACACGGCGGGCGACGGGGCGGGGATCATGGGCGCCGTCTCGGCGGCGCTGCAGGGCCGGCTCGCCGCGCTCGACATCGCGACGAAGCTCGGCAAGAGCGCGCCGGAACGGGCCGACCGGCTCGAGGCGGCGCTGGCCAGGGACGGGGCGGTGCGTCCCTTCCTCGAGGCGCTCTACGCCCCGGCGACTGCCTTCGTCCTGCCGGCGGACGGCGTTACCGTCTGCCGCTGCGAAGAGATCACCGCGGGCGCCATCCGCGAGGCGGTGGACCTCGGCGCGCCCGGTCCGAACCAGGTGAAATCCTTCCTGCGCACCGGCATGGGCCCGTGCCAGGGCCGGGTCTGCGGGCTGGTCGTGGCCTCGATCATCAACGAGCGCCGCAAGACGCAGATGGACGAGACCGGCTACTTCCGCATCCGCCCGCCGCTGAAGCCGCTGCAGCTGTCGGAACTCGCCAACTTCAAGCCGCTGGAAAAGCTCGAACCATGACCCATGGGACCGAAAAGACCGCCGACCTCGTGATCGTGGGCGGCGGTATCCATGGCTGCTCGGCCGCGATGTTCGCCGCGCAGCGCGGGCTCGATGTCATCGTGGTCGAGAAGGACACCGTCGCGCGCCATTCCTCCGGCGTGAACGCGGGCGGCGTGCGGCGGCTGGGGCGGCACTTCGCCGAGGTGCCGATCTCGCAGAAATCCATGGAGATCTGGTACGACCTGCCGGACATGGTCGACGACGACTGCGGCTTCCAGGTGGCGCCGCAGATCAAGGTGGCCGAGAACGCGGAAGAGCTCGAGAAGCTGGCGTCGCGGGCGCGGACGCTCCGGGGCATGGGCTTCGAACACGAGGTCATCCTCGATCACAAGGAGATCCGCGAGCATCTGCCCGCGGTCGCCGATCACGTGGTGGGCGGGCTCGGCAGTCTCACCGACGGTTTCGCGCAGCCCTACCAGACCACCTTCGCCATCTCCCGCCGTGCCAGGCGCGACGGGGCGCGGATCTTCGAGGGGCAGACCGTGACCTCGGTGCGCAAGGACGGCGCCGACTGGATCGTCGAGACAGCCGAGACCCGCTACCGCGCGCCCAAGGTGCTGAACTGCGCCGGGGCCTGGGCCGGAAAGCTCGCCGGCTCGCTCGGCGAGCACGCCCCGGTCGAGGCCGTCGCGCCGATGATGCTGGTGACCGCGCGGCTGCCGCATTTCTGCGACGCGGTGGTGGGGGCCACGGGCCGTCCGCTGTCGTTCAAGCAGATGCCCAACGGCACCGTGGTGATCGGCGGCGGCCGCAGGGGGCGGGCGGATACCTCGGGCGACCTCAGCGAGATGCTCTTCCCCGAGCTGCGGCTCACCGCGGAGACAGCGATGGACCTCTTTCCGATCATGCGCGGCGCCACCATCGTGCGCAGCTGGTCCGGGGTCGAGGGCCGGATGCCCGACGACATCCCGGTGATCGGCATGTCGGGCAAGCACGAGGGGCTCTACCACGCCTTCGGCTTCTCGATGCACGGTTTCCAGATGGGGCCGGGGGTCGGCAGCCTGATGGCAGAGCTCATCGCGACGGGGGCGACGCAGGCCCCGATCGCGCCGTTCTCGATCACCCGCTTCGCCTGAGCGGGACGGCTCTGCGCAGCCAGTGAGCGCGGATTTCCGAGTGGTTCCGGAAAGATGAAAGAGGCGGGGCTGTGCTCTGGTCTTCCCACGCGAAGACGGTAAACGGAAGGGGCCTGGCGCGATTGCCCGGCGCATCCGAGGACTGAGCATGGCTGAGAAGAGACTGGCGCCGGACGAGGCCGAGGCGCTGCTGACCCGCATCCTGATGCGGTGCAGGACGAGCGAGACCAACGCGCGCGCGGTGGCGCGGGCGCTGGTGGCGGCGGAGCTTGCGGGGCAGGCGGGGCATGGCTTCCGGCGGATGCCGTCCTACACGGGGCAGGCGCTCGCCGGGAAGGTCGACGGCTTCGCCACGCCGGTGGCCGAACAGATCCGCCCGGGCGCGCTCGCCGTCGACGCGATGCACGGCTTCGCCTATCCGGCTGTCGATCTCGCGCTCGACTGGCTGCCCGGCGCGGCGCGGGCGCAGGGCATCGCCATGGCGGGGATCCGGCGCTCGAACCATTGCGGCGTCGCCGGTGTCATCGTCGAGCGGCTGGCCAAGGCCGGCATGGTGGCGCTGCTCTTCGCCAACGCGCCTGCCTCCATCGCGCCCTGGGGTGGCAAGGTGCCGCTCTACGGCACCGACCCCATCGCCTTCGCCGCGCCGCTGCCCGGTGCCGCGCCGGTGGTGGTCGACATCGCGCTCTCGAAGGTGGCGCGCGGCAAGATCCTCGCCGCCACCCAGACCGGCGCGCCGATCCCCGAGGGCTGGGCCTTCGATCCCGACGGCAACCCCACCACCGACGCCCACAAGGGCCTCGCGGGCACCATGGTGCCAATGGGCGACGCCAAGGGCACGGCGCTGGCGCTGATGGTCGAGCTGCTTTGCGCGGGGCTCACCGGCGGGCGTTTCGGCTACGAGGCTACCTCGTTCTTCGACGACAAGGGCGGACCGCCCGAGACCGGTCAGTTGATCATCGCCATCGACCCCGGCGCCTTCGGGCCCGGCGCGCTCGAGCGGTTCGCGGCGATGGCGGCGATGATCGAGGGCATGGACGGCGCCCGGCTTCCCGGCCGGCGGCGCCAGCAGACCGCCTCCGATCTGGCCGAGGCGGGCATTCCCATCGACAGCGCCTTCCTCGCCGAGATCGAGGCGCTGGGGGCCTGATTCCACGACAAACAGGCGGCCCCGCGCCGCCCGCACAGAAAAACGGGGGCCCCGGTGGGGCCCCCGCGATGCTTCCGTGAGTGTGGTAATCAGACCAGCGCGAGCGACAGCGCCGGGATGAAGGTGACGAGGATCAGCGCCACCAACAGGGCCAGCAGGAACGGCCAGCCGCGGCGCATGAACTCGGCAAAGGAGGTGTCGGTCAGGTTGCAGACCAGCAGCATCACCGTGCCCACCGGCGGCGTCAGCGTCCCGAGCGCGAGGTTCAGGATCATCACGATGCCGAAATGCACCGGGTCGATGCCGAGCTGCAGCACCACCGGCTTGAGCAGCGGCACGAGGATGATCAGCAGCGCGTTGCCCTCGATGAACATGCCCAGCACCAGCAGGATCACGTTCACGATGATCAGGAACAGCCACGGGTTCTGGGTCAGCGACATGATCCATTCCGCCAGCGCCACGCCCGCCTGCTCCAGCGAGAAGATCCACGCCAGCGCCGAGGACATCATGATCACCAGCAGCACGGCGGCGGTCTGGCGCGCGGTGGAGCCGAAGGCGTCGGTGAGGTCGCGCATCTTCATCTCGCGATAGACGAAGAGGCCGATCAGGATGGTGACCACGGTGGCAATGGCGCCGGCCTCGGTGGGGGTGAAGACCGCAAGGCGGATGCCGCCGATGATCACGAGGATCAGCAGGAACGCGGGCCATGCCTCGACCAGCGTGCTGCCGGTCTCACGCGCCGTGGGCCAGGTCTGGCGCGAGGGCTTGTAGCCCTCCTTCTTGGCGACGAGGTAGACCGCGCCGATCAGCAGGCCCGAACACACCAGGCCCGGGATGATGCCCGCCACGAACATCGAGCCGATCGAGACGTCCGCCACGAGCCCGTAGATGATGAGCGCGATGCCCGGCGGCAGGATCGGGGTGATCAGCGCCGAGGTCGCGGTGATCGCCGCGGCGGTGCCCTTGTTGTAGCCCGCCTTGATCATGTCGGGCACCAGCATCCGGCACATCATCGCCGCGTCCGCGAGGTTCGAGGCCGAGAGTCCTCCCATCAGCGTCGACAGCATGACGTTGGTGTGGCCGAGCCCGCCGGTCAGCTTGCCGACCAGCAGGTCCGCGACCTTGAGCAGTCGCGAGGCGATGCCGGTGGTGCCGAGCAGCGTGCCCAGCAGGATGAAGAACGGGATGGCCAGAAGCGACGGGTTCTGCGTCGGCGCGATCAGCCGCTGCACCGCGATCTGGATCGGGATCTGCTGGAAGAACACGAAGTAGCCGAGGATCGCTGCGAACATGGCAAGGTAGATCCGCATGTTCAGCGCGAAGAGCAGGAACATGAACGGGATGATGATGAACCATTCCATGCTCAGTGCTCCCTGCTCATGTCTTCGGTTTCAGGGGCGTCGATGGGCTTGCCGGTCAGCAGCAGCCAGACCCGCCAGACCATGACCAGCGCGATGCCGATGGCGCCGACGGTGACGGCGATGTCGATCCAGAACCAGGAGATCCGCAGGATCTGCGTCTTCTTCAGCGCAGCACTTCCCGAGAGCACGTAGCCGAGCCACGCCATGTAGCCCAGAAGCCCCACCGAGGCTGCGCCGACGATCGCGCCAAGCCAGCGCACCAGCCCGTCGGGCAGGGCCATGGTGACGACGTCGATCTTGAGGTGGTGGTCCTCGATCTCGCAGGCGATGGCGCCCAGGAAGACGATCCAGATCAGCAGGAACGCGGACATTTCCTCGGTCCACTGGATCGGGGTGCCAAGCACGTAGCGGGCGACGACGGAGGCGGCGGTGATCGCGATCAGCGCGAACACCAGCAGCCCTGCCAGCGCGGAGACGAGTTTGAAGGAGAGCTTCATGACGGCCCTTGGGTCTGTTTGAACGGACTGCGCGGCCCCCGGGAGAGGGCCGCGCAGATATGTGCAGAGATTACTGGCCGAGTTGCGACCGGATCTCTTCGTAGAGACCCTCGGACCACTCGGGGAACTGGTCGTAGACCGCCATGGCCTTTTCGCGGAAGGGTTCCACGTCCGGGTAGGTCACGGTCACGCCCGCGTCCTGCATCGCCTCGAGGATCTTCTCGTCCTCGGCAGCGGCGAGCTCCTGGCTGTAGAGGCCCGCCTCGTAACCGGTTTCGTGCAGCATCTCGACCACTTCCGGGTCGAGCGTGTCGAAATAGGCCTGGCCACCGAGCCAGAGCGAGGTGTTCTGCAGGTAGGAGATCATCGACAGCTCCTTGGCCTGCTCGTGCAGCTTCTGGCCGAAGAGCACCGGCAGCGGGTTCTCGACGCCGTCGATCACGCCCTGGGTCAGCGCCGGGTAGACGTCGCCCAGCGGCATCGGCGTCGGCGTGCCGCCCATCGCCTCGATGGCACGGATCTGCATGATGTTGTTGGGGGTGCGGATCTTCGTGCCCTTCAGGTCATCCGGCGTCTCGACCTTCTTGGTCGCGAGCAGCTGGCGGGTGCCGTAGAGGTAGTTCTTGATGACGATGTGGATGCCCTGCTCCTGAAGCTTGGCTTCCTTTTCCTTGAACCAGTCGGATTCGTAGATCTTGAACAGGCTCTCGGCGTCGTCGGTCAGGTACGGTCCGAACAGGATGCCGAGGTCGGGGTCGTAATCGGTCAGGAAGCCCACGTCGGCGATGGTGATGACGTTGACGCCGAGCATGCCCTGCTCGATCACGTCCTTCTTCGCGCCCAGCTGCGACGAGGGATAGAGCTCGAGCACCACCTCGCCGTCCGACGCTTCGGCCACCAGCTCCTTCCAGCGGTTCATCACGAGGTCCGCGGGCTCGCCCGGGTTGTTCTCGTAGGCGATGCGGACGGTGGTCTCGGCAAGGGCGGGCATGGCCAGCATGATGGCCGTGGTGGCGCCAAGCAGGGTTTTCGTGAGCATGTTCATAGGATCTCCTCCGTATCAGCTCGTTTGTTTCGAATGGATGGGTCGCTGGACCGGCCAGATCGTGATCGGCTCGGAACGGCGTTCGCGCGTGGCCAGCCAGCTGGCCAGCACCTCGCCCGAATGCTGGAAATGGTCGGCCAGCGCCTGCGCCAGCGCCGCCGCGTCGCGGGACTCGAGCGCCGCGATGATGTGGTCGTGCTGGGCCTTGGCGGTCGCGGTGTTGAGCTCCTGCGACTTGCCGACCTCGAGATAGTATTTCAGCGGCACCGACAGCACGTCGTACATGCGGGCCAGCACCTCGTTGCCGGCGGCTTGCACCAGCCCGTAGTGGAAATCGTAATCCGCCTGCGCGGCTTCGGCGGCGGTCAGCGCCGCGACCATGCGGGCGTTGGCGGCGCGGATGGCGTCGAGCTGGGCGTCGGTGACGTGGCAGACCATCAGCGGCGCGGCGCCGGTCTCGTTGATGCGACGGAAGTTCAGCACGTCGGTGAAGCTGCGGGCGGAGGTGTCGAAGTGGTTGGTCAGCTCCTGGAACATCACCCCGAAATCCGGGGTGCGCACCCGCGCGCCACGCTTGGTCTTCTCGATGAGCGAGAGGGCTTCGAGATGGATCATGGTCTCGCGAATGGTGTTTCGAGACACCTCGAAGCGCTCGGCAAGCTCGCGTTCATTGGGAAGCAGATCGCCGGGCCGGAAGCCTTCGGCAATCTCGCGGCGCAGCACGTCGCGTATCTCCTCCACCGTCGATTTTGCCACCTGCTCCTCCTACAGACCTGGGATTTTGGTTGGACCATAGGGCCACAGAAAAGAGGCCGTCAAGGACGATTCTGACTGTTTGCGCTATCGGAGGCGCGGCGTCAGCCCCAGTTTACCGATGCGAGCAGAGTGGTCCGTGCAGTCGCCAGGTGGTGGTCGAAGGCGGCCAGCGCATCCTCGCCGCGGCCGCTCAGCACCGCCCGGATCACCGCGAGATGCTCCCGGATCGCCGCCCGGTTGCGCGCGGTCTCGTCCCGCTT
>NZ_JAATOS010000185.1:0-7521 GCF_011806505.1 Salipiger sp. HF18
CGCGGGATGGAGCAGCCCGGTAGCTCGTCAGGCTCATAACCTGAAGGTCGTAGGTTCAAATCCTACTCCCGCAACCATCGTTTCCGACAAAGTCCTCGCCATCCGCGGGGGCTTTGTCGTGTCCGCATCCCCCAACGCCAGAATACCCGCCAGATCGCCGCTGAGCTCGATCCGGTGCCCATCGGGCGCGTCCGCTGCTGGAACCATCCGGATCTCGGAGATCAGGCTGCGCATCGCCTCGGCGGCCTGGACCCGAACTGCTGGGTCTGACAGGGCAGTGGCTCGCGTACCCGGACAGGAAACCCCGAATGCCTGGGACGCAGTGACCCTATTCCAGGGAGACCCTCCCGCAATGAAAAGGCGCCGCGTCGCCGCGCGGCGCCTTCCTGCATCAGAGAACCGTTCAGATCCGACCGAGATCCGGCTCGCTCTCGCAAAGCCACGCCTTCCCGAAGGCAGCCCGCGTGCCGGATCACACCAGCCGGTAATCCGCCCTTCGGCTCTCTCGCAGGACCGCCCGCCCGTTCGGCAGGTCGTTGCTTTCGGCGCGCGCGAGGGCTTCCGATGCGCTCAGCCCATGGTCCAGCCAGCGTTGGACGAGTCGGCGAGTCAGCATCTCCTCGTCGATCGCCAGCGAAACGGTGATGTCCCAGAGCGGGGCGAGGTCGTGCCAGGGCGCGCAGTCCAGCAGGAGGTAGTTGCCCTCGAAGATCAGCACGCGGGCGGCGGGATCGACCTGGCCGGCGCCGGGCAGCGTGCGGTCGGCGGTGCGGTCGAAGAGCGGGTAGGCGGGCGAGGCGCCGGCGCGGATCTCGCGGACCAGCGCCACGAAGGCCTCGGCATCGAAGGTCTCCGGCGCGCCCTTGCGCGCGCGCAGGCCGTGGGCATCGAGCCAGTCGTTGTCGCGGTGGAAACCGTCCATCGGGATCACCTGCGCCATGGGCCCGAGCCCCCGGGCCAGACGTTCGGCGAGCGTCGACTTGCCCACCGCCGGAGGGCCTGCAAGCGCCACGAGGCAGCGCGGGGAGGACCGCGCCGCCTCGATCAGGATGCTCAGCAACTGGCCGGCATCGACTGAGCTCATGCAGCGATGCTTTCGCCGGGAGGGGCCTTGGCCCCGGTCATCAGCGCCACCGCGTCAGACATGGTGCAGTCGTCGGGCGCCACGGTGCAGAGACGGCGCCCCAGCCGGTGCACGTGGATGCGGTCGGCGACCTCGAACACGTGCGGCATGTTGTGCGAGATCAGGATGATCGGGATACCCCGCGCCCGCACGTCCTGGATCAGGTCCAGGACCTTTCGGCTCTCCTTGACCCCCAGCGCCGCCGTGGGCTCGTCGAGGATGATGACCTTCGAGCCGAAGGCCGCCGCCCGCGCCACCGCCACGCCCTGCCGCTGGCCGCCCGAGAGCGTCTCGACCGGCTGGTCGATGTTCTGGATGGTCATAAGCCCGAGTTCGGAGAGCTTCTCGCGGGCGATTTCGCGCATCTTGCCGTGGTCGAGCTTGCGCAGCCAGCGCCCGGCGATGCCCTCGGCCCGGATCTCGCGGCCCATGAACATGTTGTCGACGATGGAGAGCGCAGGCGACAGCGCGAGGGTCTGGTAGACCGTGGCGATGCCTGCCTCCTGGGCCTGCAGCGGCGAGGAGAAATGGACCTCCTGGTTGTTGAGCGTGATGGTGCCCGCGTCGATCCGGATCGCGCCTGAGAGCGCCTTGATCAGCGAGGACTTGCCCGCCCCGTTGTCGCCGATCACCGCGAGGATCTCGCCGGGGTAAAGGTCGAAGTCGCAATCGTCGAGCGCGGTGACCCGGCCGTAGCGTTTCTGCAGCCCGCGGGCGGAAAGAATGGGAGCGTTCATGCCGAGACCTTTCTGATCCATTGGTCGATGGCGACCGCGATGATGATGAGCCAGCCGATGGCGAAGACCTGCCAGAGCACGTCGACCCCCGCGAGACGCAGCCCCGACTGGAAGACACCGACGATCAGCGCGCCGAAGAGAGCACCGAGGATCGAGCCGCGTCCGCCGAAGAGCGAGATGCCCCCGATGACCACGGCGGTGATCGACTGCAGGTTGCCCTCGTAGAAAGCCTGGGGCGAGATCGAGCCGACGCGACCGATCGAGGCCCAGGCCGCGATGCCGCAGACGAAGCCCGCCAGTGCGTAGACCGACATCAGGGTGCGGCCGGTGCGGATGCCGGCGAGCTCGGCCGCCTCGGCGTCGTCGCCCACCGCGTAGACGTGGCGGCCCCAGGCGGTCCGATTCAGCATGTACCAGAGCACGAGAAACACCAGCACCATCAGGATAGAGCCGTAGGTGATCCGGGCCGGACCGATGGCGATGGTCTCGCCGAAGACCTTCAGCAGGGGCGCGGCGGAGTCGATGTCCTGGCTGCGGATGGATTGCGCGCCCGAGAGCCAGAGGTTGAGCGCGTAGAAGATCGACCAGGTGCCCAGCGTGGTGATGAAGGGCGGCAGTTTCACCCGGGTGACGAGGAAGCCGTTGAACATCCCCGCCGCGGTGCCGCCCACGAAGGCGATGATCAGCGCGAGGAAGGCGGGCACGCCGGAATAGACCGCGAGGTTGCCCGCGATGACCGACATCAGCACCATGATCGCCGCGACCGAAAGGTCGATGCCCGCGGTCAGTACGATCAGCGACTGGGCGGCGGCGAGGATGCCGATGATCGACACCTGCTGCATGATCAGCGTGAGGTTGAAGGCCGAGAAGAACTTCGACCCGGACACCACGCCGAAGACCGCGACCGCGCCCAGAAGCACGATCACCGGCACCAGCGTCGGATTGGAATGCAGCACGTGCTGCAGCTTCTCGACGGGGCCGCGGCGGTGCGGATCGAAGGCTGCGACGCGGCGGTCCGCGCTGTCGACAGCCGTCTCGAAGTCCTGCGCGGAACGTCGCGTTGGCGGGATGGTCTCGCTCATGGCGGCCTCATCTGTTCAAGGGGAGGGGACCCGGGGGGCGCGTGCCGCCCCTCGGGCAGACCGGCGGCATCAGGAGCGCCGTACCGGCCGCGGGGGGCTCAGCCCCAGCACTTCTCCAGCGCCTCTTGCGAGGTGATCGAGGGGATGCCGTCGACCGGCTGGTCGGTGACCAGCTCGACGCCGGTGTTGGTGAACTCGAGCCCTTCGGACGCCTGGGGCTTCTCGCCGCTGTCGGCGAAGGCCTTGATCGCCTCGATGCCCATTGACGCCATCTTGAGCGGGAACTGCATCGAGGTGGCACCGATCACTCCGGCCTCGACGTTGCGCACGCCCGGGCAGCCGCCGTCGACCGAGACGATCAGAGCCTGGCCCTCGAGCCCCACGGCCTTGAGCGCCTCGTAGGCGCCGGCGGCGGCGGGTTCGTTGATGGTGTAGACGAGGTTCACCTCGGGATCCTTCTGCAGAAGGTTCTCCATCGCGGTGCGGCCGCCTTCCTCGTTGCCGTTGGTCACGTCGTTCCCGACGATGCGGGGATCGTCCTCGTCACCCATCTTGGTGGGATCCTTGATGTCGATCCCGAAGCCGTTGAGGAAGCCGTTGTCGCGCAGGTAGTCGACCGAAACCTGCGAGGGGTTCAGGTCGAGCAGTGCGATCTTAGCCTTGGAGGGGTCCTCCATCTTGGCGGCGGCCCACTTGCCGATCAGCTCGCCGGCAAGGAAGTTGTCGGTGGCAAAGGTCGCGTCGGCCGCGTCGATGGGCTCGAACGGGGTGTCGAGCGCGATCACCAGCAGGCCGGCCTCGCGGGCCTTGCCAACCACCGGGGCCAGGGCCCGGCTGTCCGAGGGCGTGATCAGGATGCCCTTGGCACCGGCGGCGATGCAGCTTTCGACCGCGGCCACCTGGGTCTCGACGTCGCCGTCGATCTTGCCGGCATAGGTGTTGAGCTCGATGCCCAGCTCATCGGCCTTGGCACTGGCGCCTTCCTTCATCTTCACGAAGAACGGGTTGGTGTCCGTCTTGGTGATCAGGCAGGCCGAAGTGTCTTCGGCATAGGCCGTTCCCGCACAGAGAACCAAAGCCAGGGCTGAACCTGCAAACAACGTCTTCATCGTCATCCTCCCTTAAGGTCACGCGCCGCCTGCCCCTTCGGCAGGTCATCGGCGCCTCCGCTCCTCCAAGCGGATCGTGGCCCAAACTGCCGCGATTCCCGGCTTCGGTCAATAAGTAAATCCATTTGATTTATTTATTGACTGGCACGCCCATATGGGGCCTGCTAGGCAATGGGCCATTGGAGGATCTCTCATGGATGGCAATGACCGCATCGGCGCGCGTTCCGGCGTCAATCAGATCGGGGTCCGCGCACATAACGAGCGCCTGATCCTGTCGCTGGTGCGCCGTGGCGGCGGATTGCCGGGCGCCGAGATCGCCAAGCTGACGGCGCTCTCGCCGCAGACCGTGTCCAACATCCTGCGCAAGCTCGAGAACGACGGATTCCTGCGCCGTGGTGCGCCGCAGCGGGGGCGGGTGGGGAAACCCTCGATCCCGATGCAGATAGACCCGGACGGCGCGCTCTCCTTCGGGATGAAACTGGGACGGCGGTCGGCCGATCTCGCGGTGCTGGACCTGTCGGGGCGGGTGCTGGGCCAGAGCCAGCTCACCTATCGCTACCCGATGCCCGCCGAGATCTTCGCCTATCTGCGCGAGGGGATGGACGAGCTGTCGCTGTCCCTGACCCCGCACCAGCGCGCCCGCCTTGCCGGGATCGGCGTCGCCGCCCCGGCCGAGATCTGGAGCTGGGTCGACGTGCTGGGCGCTCCGGCCGACTTCTCGGTCTGGAGCGGCGTAGATTTCGCAGCCGAGGTCGCCGCGTTCTCGGACCTGCCGCTGTTCCAGGTCAACGACGCCACCGCCGCCTGTCGTGCCGAGCACGTGTTCGGCCGGGGGCTCGACCTGACGGACTACGCGTATTTCTTCATCGGCTCCTTCGTGGGCGGCGGAGTGGCGCTGAACGGCAGCGTGGTCGAGGGGCTGAAGGGCAACGCCGGCGCCTTCGGCGCGATCCGCGTACGCGGGCAGGAGGGCGGCACGGCGGCGCTGATCGACGAGGCCTCGCTCTACCTGCTCGAGAACGCGCTGACCGGGGCGGGCGTGCCCGCGGGCGCGCTCTGGCACCAGCCGCAGGACTGGTCTGGGCTCGGCCCCGCGCTCGACCTCTGGATCGCGCGCTCCGCCCGCGCGCTGGCCGACGCCGCGCGGGCGGTCTGTGCGGTGATCGACTTCCCCGTGGTGCTGATCGACGGCGCCTTACCGACCGACGTCCGCGCCCGACTCGTTGCCGCCACCCGCGCGGAACTCTCCCATCTCGACCTGCGCGGCCTCACGGCGCCTTCTATCGAGGAGGCGGCAGTGGGCGGCAACGCCCGCGTCATCGGCGCCGCAACGGCCCCGGCGATGGCGAAGTTCTTCGAGTTCTAGGTGGGGCAAAGCGTGCTGGGTACTGTCGCGTAGAGCGGGCACCTGAAGCGACTCGCTCCACGATGCCTCTGGACCGCAGCAACGGCTATTGAACCGCGACTCACCGGCCTCGACGCCAAGGACAGGCTCGGTCGTCCAGAGCACAAGACGGCCTGCGCGGCGCGTTCATGTGCCCATGCTGGCCCGAAGGTGGCCCAGGAAGGGATGACGACGCTGGAGCGCAGCCTGCCCTTGTCACCGCACGAGCATCATTTGGGCTTCTGGCTTCCTGCCCGGACACCGGCCCCAGTGGGCAGTGCAGAATGGCAGGCGCAGTTGCGCGTTCTGCGGGATGTCATCCGTCAGGCGCAGGACGGCACATGCGCCGCTCCCTGTTCCAGCACTTTAAAAGTGCTCTCGAGCTGGTCAAACGGCTCGCCGAGGCTCTCAGGCGAGGGGAAAACCTTGCCGCTCTTAGAGCGCATCTTCACCTCTACCGGGTGCAGCCGCAAGCGGCACCCGCCGACGTCGTCCGTCCTAATGCTTAAAAGCAATAGATCCGCACGGCGTTGGTCGTCCGGCGTTCTGGCTCCCTCCCCGAGAAGGTCAATGAGAGGGTAGACCGAGTCCATTGGTACAATGCAGCGCACTTCACGCCCTGAGACCGCCCGCTTTCAAGCCGAGAGCCCTTGAAAAGCCAAGCGCGCCCAGGCTCTGGGTATGCCCCATCGTCAAGAGAGAAGAGAGGCCGACACCTCGTATGCCAAGGTTAGAAATTACCTTGCGGACAGCCGCCAGTATCCCGGCGCGACCTCGTATTTCGACCGGCACGGCAAGCGCCGCTGGCGCTTCCGCAAGGGTGGCTTCTCGGCCGAGCTTGGAATTGACTACGGCTCAGAGGATTTCATCCGGCGATACGAGGCCGCGCTGGAAGGACACCGGACGCGCGGCGGCGTCGGCGCGGGTCGTGCGAAACCCGGCAGCGTCGAGTTGCTCGTCTCGAAATGGTACCGGTCGCAGGACTTCCTGGCGCTCGAGGCATCGACGCAGCGCGTTTACCGCGGTGTGGTCGAGAGCTTCCGCCAGCAGCACGGCGACAAGCCCGTGCACCTGATGCAGCTCCGTCATGTGCAGGATCTTCTGGCTGCCAAGGCGGACACGCCTGCAGCGGCCAACAACCTGCGCAAGAGGCTGATCCAGCTTCTGGATTACGCGATCACGCTGGAATGGCGGACCGACAACCCGGCACGCGCCACGAAGCCCTACAAGGTCGCCACGGAGGGCTTCCACACCTGGACCGAGGCGGAGATCGCAAAGTTCATCCAGACGCATCCTGAGGGCACCGAGGCTCACAGGGTGATGACGCTGATGGCCTACACCGGAGCGGCCCGCGTGGATGCGGTGCAGCTTGGCCCCTGGAACATCAAGGATGGGCGGTTTCAGTACCGTCGCCAGAAGACGAAGAAGACCAACGGGCGCTTGATCTCGATTCCCGTGCATCCGGATTTGGCGGCGGTCTTGGCCAAACTGCCGACCGACCGGCCCTACATCGCCACGAGGCGCGGTACGGCGCGTACAGCGGCCGGACTGGGCAATCTCATGCAGCGCTGGACCCGGGAGGCGGATTTGCCCGCCTGCTCCTCTCACGGCCTTCGGAAAGCCTGTGCGCGGCGACTCGCGGAGGCCGGAGCAACCACGAACCAGATCGCGTCGGTGACCGGTCACAAGACGCTGGCGCTTGTGCAGCACTACACGGCTGCAGCAGAACGCCAAGGATTGGCCGATTCAGCTTTCGAGAAGCTGCTCGCACGTCCGAATGGAGAACAAAATCTGGCGAACCTTCCTGATTGGTTCGCCAATATCGACACCAAGTCCCTTAAAGGAAAGGAAAACTGATGTGTTGAACGACACGTAGTTTGGCATCCGGAGGACGTTCAAGCCATTGTTTTCTCGATCTTCACGGGCCTAGTACGACAACAAATCGGCGCTTTTCGACACTTGGTTTGGCGTCTTTCGGAAGGACTGAAGCAAGATTGGGATGCGTGCTCAGGATAGTGCCCCCGCGCGTGGTGTAGGAGCGTGGACCTTCGGAGAGGTCCGAGTCTGATCAGGATGCCACGGCGGG
>NZ_JAATOS010000186.1:0-7472 GCF_011806505.1 Salipiger sp. HF18
TACGGCGTCAGCCGTGCCGACCAGGATGCCTTCGCCGTGCGCTCGCAGGACCGCTGGGAAGCGGCCCACAAGGCCGGCGTCTTCGCCGAGGAGATCGTTCCGGTGACGATCCCGCAGCGCAAGGGCGACCCGCTGGTGGTGGACACCGACGAGCACCCGCGCCCCGGCACGACGGTCGACAAGCTGGCCAAGCTGCGCGGCGTCAACGGCCCCGATCTCAGCGTCACCGCGGGCAATGCCTCGGGCGTGAACGACGGCGCGGCGGGGGTGATCGTCGCCTCCGAGGCGGCGGCGGCCAAGAATGGCCTGACGCCGCAGGCGCGCATCGTCGCCATGGCGGCGGCGGGTGTCGCGCCCCGCGTGATGGGCATCGGCCCGGTTCCCGCGACCCGCAAGGTGCTCGACCGCGCCGGTCTGACGCTTGACCAGATGGACGTGATCGAGCTCAACGAGGCCTTCGCGGCGCAGGGCCTCGCGGTGCTGCGCGAGCTGGGCCTGCCCGATGACGCCCCGCATGTGAACGCCAATGGCGGCGCCATCGCCATGGGCCACCCGCTTGGCATGTCCGGGGCACGGCTCGTCCTGACCGCGACCCGGCAACTGCACCGCACCGGCGGCCGCTACGCCCTCTGCACCATGTGCGTGGGTGTGGGGCAGGGGATCGCGATGATCCTCGAACGTATCTGACCCCTTCAGGAGGAGGCACGACCATGTATGCACAGATGGTGAAATCGGAAGGCATGAAGTCGCTCGAGGAGATGAGCCCCGAGGAGCGCGCCTTTCAGGAGCGGGTCGACCGCGGCGACAAGATCGAACCCAAGGAATGGATGCCCGAGGGCTACCGCAAGACGCTGATCCGCCAGATCGGCCAGCACGCGCACTCTGAAATCGTCGGCCAGCTGCCCGAGGGCAACTGGATCACCCGCGCACCCACGCTCGAGCGCAAGGCGATCCTGCTGGCCAAGGTGCAGGACGAGGCCGGGCACGGGCTCTACCTCTATTCCGCCGCAGAGACGCTGGGCGTCAGCCGCGACGAGCTGATGGAAAAGCTGCACTCGGGCGCGATGAAATACAGCTCGATCTTCAACTATCCGACGCTGACCTGGGCCGACATGGGCGCGGTGGGCTGGCTGGTCGACGGCGCCGCGATCATGAACCAGGTGCCGCTGCAGCGGACCTCCTACGGCCCCTACAGCCGCGCGATGATCCGGATCTGCAAGGAAGAGAGCTTCCACCAGCGGCAGGGCTACGCGATCATGATGAAGATGGCGCAGGGCACGCCCGAGCAGAAGGAAATGGCGCAGGATGCGCTGAACCGCTTCTGGTACCCCTCGCTGATGATGTTCGGCCCGTCCGACAAGGACTCGGTGCACTCCGCCCAGTCGATGGCGTGGAAGATCAAGATGAACACCAACGACGAACTACGCCAGAAATTCGTCGACGAGACGGTGCCGCAGGCCGAGTACCTCGGCCTCACCGTGCCCGACGAGACGCTCACGTGGAACGAGGCGCGCGGCCATTACGATTTCGCCGAGCCCGAATGGTCCGAGTTCTTCGAGGTGATCAAGGGCAACGGCCCCTGCAACGAAGAGCGCCTCGGCGCGCGGCGCGAGGCCTGGGACAAGGGCGCGTGGTTCCGCGACGGGCTGACCGCCTATGCCGAGAAGGCCGCCGCACGACGCGCGGCATCGAACGTGGCCGCCGAGTAAGCGCGCCGATTGAGGAGGATGTGACATGACCAAGAAAGAATGGCCGCTCTGGGAGATCTTCATCCGGGGCCAGCACGGGCTGAACCACCGCCACGTCGGCAGCCTGCACGCCCCCGATGCCGAGATGGCGATCCGGAACGCCCGCGACGTCTACACCCGCCGCAAGGAAGGCGTGTCGATCTGGGTGGTGCCCTCGGCGGCGATCACCGCCTCGGCGCCGTCCGAGAAGGGCCCGCTCTTCGATCCGGCCGAGAGCAAGGTCTACCGCCACCCGACCTTCTTCGACATCCCCGACGAAGTGGGGCACATGTGATGCCCTCGCTTCCCGATGCCGCAACGCCGGATGTGGTCACGCTCGCCGAGCGTGCCGCAGCCGCACAGGGGCACGATCCGCACATCTCGGACGTGGCGCTGAAACCCGCCTTCTTCGACTGGCTCTGCCGGATGGGGGACAATTCGCTGGTCCTCGGGCACCGCATCTCGGAATGGTGCGGCCATGGCCCGGTGCTGGAAGAGGACATCGCGCTGGCCAACACCGCGCTCGACCTGATCGGCCACACCCAGATGTGGCTCGGCCTTGCCGCCGAGGTCGAGGGGGCAGGGCGCGACGCCGACAAGCTGGCCTTCCTGCGCGATGCGATGAAGTTCCGCAACCTCAAGCTGCTCGAGCTGCCGAACGGCGACATGGCGGTCACGCTCATGCGCGAGTTCCTCTTCGATGCCTTCCACTACGAGTTGCTGACCGCGCTGACCGGATCGTCGAGCCCGCGGGTCGCCGAGATCGCCGCCAAGGCGCTCAAGGAGGTGTCCTACCACCTCGAGCGGTCTTCGGACCTCGTGGTCCGGCTGGGCGACGGCACCGAGGAAAGCCACGCCCGGATGCAGGCGGCGCTGAACAAGCTCTGGCCCTACACCGGCGAGATGTTCGCCGCCGATGCGGTGGATGACGCCGTGGCCGAGGCCGGCATCGCGCCCGCGCTCGCGGACCTTCTGCCGCTCTGGCAGCGCACCGTGGCCGAGATGCTGGACGAGGCGACGCTGGTGCAGCCCGAACAGCGCTTTGACGCGCAATCCGGCGGCAAGCAGGGGCGGCACACCGAACACCTCGGCTACATCCTCGCCGAGATGCAGTTCCTGCAGCGCGCCTACCCGGGCGCAAGCTGGTAAGGCCGATGACCGCGGTTCTGCCATCCACCGAGCAGGTCTGGGACTGGCTGGGCGAGGTGCCCGACCCCGAGATCCCGGTGGTCTCGGTCACCGAGCTCGGCATCGTCCGCGAGGTCCGCTGGGAAGGCGAGACGCTGGTGGTGGCGGTGACGCCGACCTATTCCGGCTGCCCGGCCACCTCGGTCATCGACCTGATGATCGAGACCCAGCTGCGCGAGAAGGGCATCACCGACCTGCGGCTGGAACGCCGCCTGTCGCCGCCCTGGACCACCGACTGGGTGACCGACGCGGCGCGCGACAAGCTGCGCGCCTACGGCATCGCCCCGCCGGTCGACGGCACCGCCTCCGACGGCCTGATGGCGGGCCGCGCGGCGCGTCTGTCGGGCCGGTCGAACCTGGTGATCGCCTGCCCGCGCTGCGGATCGTCCCACACCGAGCGGGTCAGCCAGTTCGGCTCGACCCCCTGCAAGGCCAGCTATCGCTGCCGCGACTGCCTCGAGCCCTTCGACTACTTCAAGTGCCACTGAGCCATTCCGGTGCCCCGGGCGGGGCATCGCCTGCGCATTTCCCTGTCCAGACAGGAGGAGGTCTGACATGCCCCGTTTCCATCCCCTCGAAGTGACCGACGTCCGCCGCGAGACCCGCGACGCGGTGGTGGTCACGCTCAAGCCGCGCGACGAGGACGCGGAGAATTTCGGCTTCACGCAGGGCCAGTACCTGACCTTCCGCCGCGCGTTCGACGGCGAGGAACTGCGCCGGTCCTACTCGATCTGCGCGGGCGTCGACGAGGGCTGCCTCAAGGTCGGCATCAAGCGCGTCGACGGCGGCGCCTTCTCGACCTGGGCCAACGAAGAGCTCAGGGCCGGCGACACGCTCGACGCGATGGTGCCGCAGGGGCGGTTCTTCACGGTGCTCGATGCGTCCAGCGCCAAGAACTACCTCGGTTTCGCGGGCGGGTCGGGCATCACCCCGGTGCTGTCGATCATCAAGACCGTGCTGGCGCATGAGCCCAACGCCACCTTCACGCTGGTCTACGCCAACCGCCAGGTCGGCTCGATCATGTTCCGAGAGGAACTCGAGGACCTGAAAAACACCTACCTCGGCCGTTTCTCGGTGATCCACATCCTCGAGAGCGAGGGGCAGGAGATCGACCTCTTCACCGGGCGCATCGACGCCGAGAAGATGGAGATGCTGTTCCGCCTCTGGATCGACGCCGAGGGCGTGGACACCGCCTTCATCTGCGGCCCCGAACCGATGATGCTGACCATCGCGGAGAGCCTGCGGCAGGCGGGGCTTGCGGACGACCAGATCAAGTTCGAGCTCTTCGCCTCGTCGCAGCCGGGCCGGGCCAAGACGCGCGCGGTCTCGCAGCAGGCCACCACCGCGGGCAACACCTGCGAGGTCTCGGTCACGCTCGACGGCGCGACGCGGACCTTCCAGATGCCGAAGGACGGCACCGCCGTGCTGGACGCCGCCATCGGGAACAACATGGACGCGCCTTACTCGTGCAAGGCGGGCGTCTGCTCGACCTGCCGCGCCAAGGTGCTCGAGGGCGAGGTCGAGATGGAGATCAACCACGCGCTCGAGGACTACGAGGTGCGCGCCGGCTACGTGCTGTCGTGCCAGTGCATTCCGCTCTCCGACAAGGTGGTGCTCAGCTATGACGAATGACACCGACACCATGCCCATCGCCGAGTATCTCGCGCAGGGTGGCAAGCTGACCTCTCCCGAGAACGTGCCGCCGCGCTACCGCGGCGAGCTCTTGCGGCTGATGTCCTCCTTCGTGGACAGCGAGCTTGCGGGCTCGGCGGGCTTCGCCGGGGCGATCAACTGGGCGCCGGGCATCAAGGCGCGCATCGCCGCCAGCCGGATCACGCTGGAGAAGGCCGACCATGCCGAGCGTGTGCTCGACCTGATGGAGGGCTTCGGCACCGACAAGGCGCTCTATGAACGCGCCCATGACTGGGCCGCGCGCGAGGACCGTGACAGCACCCTCGAGGCGAAGCGCCACGGCGGCGACATGCGGCTCTCGGTCTTCCACTACCCGCTGACCGGCTGGACCGACGCGGTGGTGATGAACGTGCTCATGGGCCTTGCGACGCAGCACGCCGTGGGCGAGCTGGCGCGCAGTTCGTACCAGCCGCTGGCCGAGGTGCTGCGCGACATCCTCCCGCGCGAGAAGCGGCACATGGAGCTGGGCCTCGAGGGGCTCGAGCGGATCGGCGCGACGGATGAGGCAAAGGCTTCGGTCGCCTACTGGATGCCGCGCGTGGCCGAGACCTTCGGCCCGGCGGTCTCGGAGCGCTTCGAGAAGCAACAGGCGATGGGCCTGCGCCACACCGACAACGAGACGCTGCGCAGCGCGTGGCGCGCCGAGGCGGAGAGCGTGCTTTCCCCCCTCGGGCTCTGCTGAACAGGAAGGACGAGCAAATGCTGGATACGGGACGCACCGCCCGCCGCCTCGAGAGCTACGTGCAGGGCGCCTGGCGCGCCGGGCAGGGCGAGGGCAAGCCGCTCGCCAACGCCGCCACCGGGGAGGTGCACGCCTACATCGGATCGGACGGGCTCGATTTCGCCGGGGCGCTGGACTGGGGCCGCGAGGTCGGCGGCAAGGCGCTGCGCGGCCACACCATCCACGAGCGCGCGCTGATGCTGAAGTCCATCGGCATGAAGCTGATGGAGATGAAGGACGAGTTCTACGCCGAGAGCCTCGCCACCGGCGCCACCGCCCGCGACGCCTGGCCGGACATCGACGGCGGCATCGGGACGATGCTCACCTTCGCGTCGAAGGCCCGGCGCGAGCTGCCCAACGCCAGGGTGGTCCCCGAGGGCGCGGTCGAGGGGCTGTCGCGCGACGGCAGCTTCGTCGGACAGCACATCCTCGTGCCGATGCGGGGCGTGGCGATCCACATCAACGCCTTCAACTTCCCGGTCTGGGGGATGCTGGAAAAGATCGCGCCCGCGCTGATCGCCGGCATGCCCTGCCTCGTGAAGCCCGCTTCGGCCACCGCCTATTTGAGCGAGCTGGTGGTGCGGCGCATCCTCGAGATGGGCATCCTGCCCGACGGTGCGCTGCAGATCGTCTGCGGCGGCGTCGGGGATCTGCTGGACCACGTGACCGGGCAGGACATCGTCACCTTCACCGGCTCGGCCTCGACCGGGCGCAAGCTGAAGGCGCATCCGGCGATCATCGAGAACTCGGTGCGCTTCACCATGGAGGCCGACAGCCTCAACGCCGCGATCCTGGGCCCCGACGCGGTGCCGGGCACGCCGGAGTTCGATCTCTTCGTCAAGGAAGTGCACCGCGAGATGACTGCCAAGGCGGGGCAGAAATGCACCGCGATCCGCCGCGTAATCGTCCCTAAAGGGCAGGAACAGGCGGTGATCGAAGCGCTGTCCGACCGGCTTGGCAAAACACCGCTGGGGCTGCCGGACGACGCCGACGCGCGCATGAGCGCGCTGGCCTCGCTGGGCGACCGGGACGGCGTGCGCGAGAAGATCGCCGAGATCGCCCGCGAGGCAGAGATCGTCTACGGCGATCCGGCAAGGGTCGAACTGGTCTCGGGCGATGCCGAGACGGGCGCCTTCCTCAACCCGGTGCTGCTGCACTGTGCCGATCCTCTGACCGCCACCGCCCCGCATGACATTGAGGCCTTCGGTCCGGTGGCGACGGTGATGGCATATGACGGCCTCGACGAGGCGGTCACGCTCGCGATGAAGGGCAAGGGCTCGCTGGTGTCGTCGGTCTTCACCAACGATCCCGCCGTCGCGGCCGAGCTGGTGATCGGCGTCGCGCCCTTCCACGGGCGGGTGATGCTGGGCAACCGCGACAGCGCCAAGACCTCGACCGGCCACGGCGCGCCGCTGGCACCGCTGGTGCACGGCGGGCCGGGCCGCGCGGGCGGTGGCGAGGAAATGGGCGGCATGCGCGGGGTGAAGCACTTCATGATGCGCACCGCCGTCCAGGGCACGCCGCGGCTGCTCTCGGCGGTCACCGGGGAATGGGTCGCGGGCGCACCGGTCGTGCAGGGCACGCACCCGTTCCGCAAGTCGCTGGCCGAGCTCGCCATCGGCGACCAGCTGGTCACCGAGCGCCGGGTCATCACCGAGGAAGACGTCGAGCACTTCGCCCATTTCACCGGCGACACCTTCTATGCCCACATGGACAGCGACGCGGCCAAGGCCAACCCGTTCTTCGACGACCGCGTGGCGCATGGCTACCTCATCGCTTCCTTTGCGGCGGGGCTCTTCGTGCAGCCCGATCCGGGCCCGGTGCTGGCCAACTACGGCGTCGACAACCTGCGCTTCCTGACGCCCGTCTACTTCGGCGACAGCCTGCAGGTTCAACTGACCTGCAAGCAGATCAACCCGCGCGAGGGCACGGTCTACGGCGAGGTGCGCTGGGATTGCCGCGTCACCAACCAGAACGACGAGGTGGTGGCCGAGTACGACGTGCTGACCATGGTGGCCAAGAGCTGGCCGCTGCCGCAGGAGGCCTGAGCATGGCGATCTGGGCCTGGGACGGGGTGGTGCCGGTGGTGGCCCCCTCGGCCTTCGTCCACCCCGAGGCCGTGCTGATCGGTGACGTGATCGTGG
>NZ_JAATOS010000187.1:0-7443 GCF_011806505.1 Salipiger sp. HF18
CCTACGCCGGGCTGCGCTACTACCAGGCGACCACCGACGCCGAGCGCGCCAAGTTCCTCTCGGACCTGCAGGAGAAGGTGACGATCTACACCACGCCGCTGGTGTTCTTCACCCTCGAACTCAACACCATCGAGGATGACGCCTACGCCGCGCTCTTCACCGCCAGCGACGAGCTCGCCCGCTACAAGCCCGCCTTCGACCGCATCCGCGCGATGAAGCCCTACCAGCTCTCCGACGAGCTCGAGCGCTTCCTGCACGACATGGGCGTGGTCGGCGACGCGTGGATGAAGCTTTTCGACGAGACCATTGCCGGGCTCAGCTTCACCATCGACGGCGAGGAGCTGCCGATCGAGAGCACCCTCACCCTGCTGACCGAGCAGGACCGCTCCAAGCGCGAGGCCGCCGCGCATGAGCTGGCCCGCGTCTTCGGCGAGAACATCCGCACCTTCGCCCGGGTCCACAACACCCAGGCCAAGGAAAAGGAGATCATGGACCGCTGGCGCGGCATGCCGTCGGCACAGATGGGCCGGCACCTCAGCAACGACGTCGAGCCCGAGGTGGTCGAGGCGCTGCGCGACGCCGTGGTCGCCGCCTACCCGCGGCTGTCGCACCGCTACTACGAGCTCAAGCGCAAGTGGCTGGGCCTCGACGTCATGCAGGTCTGGGACCGCAACGCGCCGCTGCCGATGGAGAGCGACCGCATCGTCGGCTGGGACGAGGCGCGCAAGACCGTGACTGACGCCTATGCCGGCTTTGACCCGCGCATGGCCGAGATCGCCGAGCCGTTCTTCACCAAGGGCTGGATCGACGCCGCGGTGAAACCCGGCAAGGCGCCGGGCGCCTTCGCCCACCCGACGGTGACCGAGGTCCACCCCTACGTGATGCTGAACTACCTCGGCAAACCGCGCGACGTGATGACCCTCGCCCACGAGCTCGGCCACGGCGTGCACCAGGTGCTGGCGGCGGGCCAGGGCGAGATGCTGGCCTCGACGCCGCTGACCCTGGCCGAGACGGCGTCGGTCTTCGGCGAGATGCTGACCTTCCGCGCCATGCTCGACACCGCCAAGGACCAGAAGGAGCGCAAGGTCATGCTCGCCGGCAAGGTCGAGGACATGATCAACACGGTGGTGCGCCAGATCGCCTTCTACGACTTCGAGTGCAAGCTGCACGAGGCGCGTCGCGGCGGCGAGCTGACCCCGGACGACATCAACGCGCTGTGGATGTCGGTGCAGGCCGAGAGCCTCGGGCCGGCCTTCGAGTACATGCCGGGCTACGAGACGTTCTGGGCCTACATCCCGCATTTCGTGCACTCGCCCTTCTACGTCTACGCCTATGCCTTCGGCGACGGCCTCGTGAACGCGCTCTACGCGGTCTACCAGGAAAGCCCGGAAGGCTTCGAGGACAAGTATTTCGACATGCTCAAGGCGGGCGGCTCGAAACACCACAAGGCGCTGCTCGCGCCCTTCGGCCTCGACGCTTCGGACCCGACCTTCTGGGACAAGGGCCTGTCGATGATCGAGGGCTTCATCGACGAGCTGGAGGCGATGGAAGAGTGACGGAAGAGGATCTCGTCAGCGCGGTCAGGACAATCCTGGCCGCTCCGAAATGGCCCGGGATCGCGAAATACAACATTTCCGTCGTGCATTGGCGCGAAGGCCCGAGACAGCACTTCGTATCGACTGGCTGGATCGCATCGGTCCTGGAAAACCCTGCCTCACTTGACTGTAGCAGCCAAACAGCCAGTTCAGCGGCGCGAGCAAGCCTCGAGCTCGGTCTGACCGAGCTCGACTATTCGAAGCTGACGCTCGGCGCGCCGGGGTTCGATGCGGCTTTGCGCGCTTATGCCCTGAGCACTGCAGGATATTTTGGCGAAACGCCCCGAACGAGCATCGACCGGGTCGAAGGGTATCTTGCCGAGAAAGGCGAACAGTTCGCATTCTGGGTGCATCAGAGCGATTACCGTTATCTCTCTGATGATGCCCGACTGTCTTAGAGGACTTTTTTGGAAGCCAATCCGCGGCGGCGCCTGCCCCGATTCCTTGACAGACAGACCGGCCGACCCGACATGAGCTTCCCGTCGCACGTTCGCGTGGACGAAACCGAGGCAGACGAGAGATGAAACTCCCAGGGGCGTCCTCCAAGGGTCGCTCGTTCAGAACCAGACTGCGCCGCATGCTCGTGCATGTCCGGCGGCGGGTTCCGCCGGGCCTGCGGCTGGTCCTGGGGCTGCTGCTGATCTGCGGCGGCATCCTCGGCTTCCTGCCGATCCTTGGCTTCTGGATGATCCCGCTGGGCTTCGCGGTGGCGATGCTGGACCTCGTGCCACTCTACCGCGCCGGCCTGCGCCGCGCCGGCATCGGCGCGGGCTCGCGCCCCCTCCCCGAGGAAGACACCGACGAGCCTCACCCGCCCTCCGAAAACCGGTGATTCCGCGACGGGTCAAGGATGGCCGCAGGCCACCGCGCGCCCCGCGCGGCGCGCACAGCGCGTCCTTGAGGCGGCGGGGAATCGCCCCCGACCATCGGAAAGGCGCGCTGAGGGCAGACCTGCCCCTCAGCCGCCTCTCGGCAACTCGCGCCATCCCCAACCACACCCTGCCAAACCAACCCGTATCACACCAACACCCGCCACGGGCGCCAACCCGAGGACACGGCCACAGGCCGGGGACGAGACGACCTGCGCGGGCGCGCCTCGCGCCCGCACCGCCAGATCGGGGCACGCGATCACGTCACGCCATCCGGGGCGTCACTTGAGCTGGGAATCCTTCGAGCCGCGCCGGTTGATGCCCGAGCGCGCGCGGTAGGTGCCGTCGTGCTCCTGCTGGCAGTCGATGCAGAGCTTCACCCCGGGAATGGCGAGCCGCCGCTTCTCGGGGATCTCCTCGCCGCACTCGGCGCATTCCATGAGGCTCTCGCCCACCGGCGCCTTGCGCGCCCGCATGCGTTCGAGCTCGTCCGAGATCGACGCCTCGATCTGTTCGTTCACCGCTCCGTCGCGGCTCCAGCCTCCGGCCATGGCGCACCTCCTGACGGACCAGATTACGCCCCCGCGCCCGCCCTGCCCAGTACCGATGCGCCCGCCCGCCGGCAGCGCCGCGCCCATGCCACCCACGCCGCACCACCAATCCCGCCCATTGACCCGGCGCCATCCGTGCTATCTTGGCTGGAAAGGATCCGCCGCCATGCATCGCAGACAGTTCGCCCTCGCCACGCTCCTCCTCCCCCTGATCGCGTCGCGCATCGCGGCGGCACCGCTGGCCGCCGCCCAGCCCTTCACCTTCGACAACATCGACGGCGGCACGCTGTCGCTGGACCAGTGGCGGGGCCGCCCGGGGCTGGGTGTCAACACCCCCTCGCGCCGCGGGTTCACCCCGCAGGACGACGGGCTGCAGGAGCTCTACGACCGGTACCGCGAGCGCGGCCTCGTGGTGCTCGCCGTGCCCTCGAACGACTTCCGCCAGGAGCTCGGCAACGAGGCCGAGGTCAAGGAGTTCTGCGAGCTGACCTTCGGGCTCGACATCCCGATGACCACGATCACCCGGGTGCGCGGCGACGCGGCGCATCCCCTCTATCTCTGGCTCGCCGAGCAGGGGTTCGAGCCCTCGTGGAACTTCAACAAGGCACTGATCGGACCCGACGGCACATTCGTCGCCGGCTGGGGCGCCACCACGCGGCCGATGTCCGAGGCCATCGTCTCGGAGATCGAGCCGCTGCTCGACTGACCCCCCGCCGCCTGACACGTCCTGACCAACGAAACCTGATCGCCTGCCGGGAAGTCCCCTCGCAGGGAGATGATGAACGAAATCATAATCCTGATGGGGAACCCTTGCAGCATGAACCCCGTCTGCAAAAGACGGCCGTCCGCCCACGTCCCCCCGCCGAGACCCGTCCCTTCAGGTCACCCGGCCGCTTCCCCGCCGGTCAAGCCGCCTCTTCCACGGCAGCCCCCCGGGCGCCTCCCGCGCAGGCCGCCCCAGGCAAATCACCCGGCACGTCCCGGCCCCCTGCCAGGCAAGGGCCCCGTCCCGCCCCGCATCAGGTCCCTACCGGCGCGCCTTGCGCCAGCCCGCGGCTTCTGCTTCCGCCCTGGAGCAGAACCAGCGCTCGCCCTTCGAGAGGCTGATGCGGGTGTCGTCGTAATACTGCTGCCCGGGCACGTGGTAGATGCGTTTGCCATCGCGCGAGACGTTGCCCTTGATCACGCAGCCCGCCGGGGCACTGGCGGCATTGGCCTGCGCCGCGCCGGCACGTGCCGCCGCCCGGAACGCCGCCGGCGACTGCACGCCCGCGCCGTGCAGCCCGCGCTCCTGTACCGCCGCGCCCTTCTCGTCGAGGTCGTAGTCCATGCCGTAGCGCCGGTAGGCGAAGGCCAGCCCGTCGCGCACCAGCGCCCGGCCCACGTCCTCGCCATCGATCACGCATGTGGCTACCACCCGGCCGTAGCGGTCGGTGTCGCGCTGTTCGCAGCGGGCGGTGCGGCCCTCGTAGCGGACCCGAACCTCGTCCGAGACCCAGGCCCCGCAGGCCCACATCGGCACGCCGTCGCCGCCGCACATCTGCTCGGCCTCGGGGGCATCGATGCCATGCAGCCGCACCCGCGTACCGCCGACGTCGAAGGTGTCGCCATCGACCACATGCACCGACCCCGACGGGCCGGCCAGCAGCGGCTGGGCCGCGGTGAGGGCCAGGAAAAACAGGGCAATACGGATCATGGTGCCGGAGTCCTCGATAACTCCGGCGCGGTCTAGGGGATCCGTTAAGAAATGTTAACAGCCAATCGCAGGGCCACGCGCAACCCGTCCCGGCGCACGTTCAGTTCCGCCCCGCGAGCGCCAGCTCCATGTCGTGCACCGTGACCAGCAGCGCGGTCTCGTCGGTGCGTACCAGCCCCTCGGCCGAGCGCTGGGTGTCGACGATGGTCAGCATCACCACGAAGAGGAAGCCCGACAGCACGAAGGTTCGCCACGTGAGGTCACGGCCGTTGCTGCCGTTGCGGTTGCCGAGCAGGAACAGCGACATCAGCGCCGCCGCCAGCAACATGCTCAGCACCACGTCCGAGACCGGATTCGACAGGTGCTCGACCCGGTAGAGATGGGCGTCGAGCGCGTCGTTCATCGCCCCCGCGACGAATCCCTTCAGCGGCGCGGGCATCGGGTCGGCGGTGGCCTCCAGCGTCAGCGGCCAGAGCTTCTCCTGCGCTGTCAGCGTCTCTTTGAGGAAGGCGCGGGCCTGCTCGGTGGTGGCAAGGCTGCCGTCCATCGGCAGGATGCGGCTGCGGCCATAGTCGAGCAGCGCCTTCTGCAGCTTGGTCCGGGCGGGCTCGGCGACGTAATCGGCGCGCAGGAAGGCGGTGCCGATGGCCGCGGCCTCGCCCACCACCGCGGCCTTCCGGGCCTGCGCGAGGTTCAGGGCATTGCCGAAACTGAACGCCAGCAGCAGGCCCAGCAGCGCGAGGATGGCACCGAGCGTGGTCTCGCCCACCACGTGCTCGATCTTGTTGTCTGCCGCCAGCAACCTCCGGCGCCGGTGGGCGCCGGTGCGGAAGCCGATCACCGCCGCCGCGGGCAGCGACAGGAACAGCAGCAGGGCGACCTCCGGCAGCGACAGCGCAGGCATGGCGATCTGGTTGTAGAGAGAGACGGGGTCCACAACGTCCATTCCGAGAATCCGAGTGAAGACAAGCGCATGTTGCCGGATGATACGTCGGATTGCGGACAAGGCTACAAAGATTGCGACAGCCCGCACCGCAATCTTGCGGGCGGGCAATCGCGCCACGGTGGCCCTGCCGTTGGGCAACGCGCTGGCAGGAGCCGGGTGCTGCCTCTGGACCGCGCGCCAGCGGATGCCGCAGCGTTTGCCGAATGGCGACACGCCATCGGGTACACTGGCGCGGACGTCACGGCGACACGCCGGCGGCGATCAGGGCGCGGGCTCCGAAGGGTGGCACAGCCCAAGAGCAGCCCCCGCTCCGTCACCCGCGCCCGGTCACCGGCGCAGCCCGTGTGCGCCGCTCAGATCTCGAGCGTGCCCAACACCGCGTTCTGCGGCAGGCGGGCGACCTCCATGCCGCGCTCGGTGCGGCGGAGGTTGTAGCCGTAGCCGCGCATCCGGAACCGCCATTCGGTTTCGGAAAGCGACTTGTCACGCTCGCTCAGCAGGAAGCTGCGGATCTCGGTCAGGTCTTCGGCGGGCTGGGTCTCGGGATACATGTCACGCTCCAATCGTCTCCTCGCATGCCGGGAAGGCTGCGGGCCAATTGGGGCGAAACTGCGCTCAGGACGGGGATTTTTGTGGGACGGGAAACACTGCGTTTCCCCACTTCACCCCTGCGGCGGCGGCGCGGCGGTGGCGATCCGGCGCTTCAGCACCGCCTCGCGCCAGGTGATGAAAAGCACCGAGCCCATGATCACGGCGCCGCCTGCCATCACCCAGACGTCCGCCGGTTCGCCGAAGAACACCGCGCCGAGGAGCACCGCCCAGATCAGCTGCAGGAAGGTCACCGGCTGGGTGACGGTCACCGGCGCCGCCGCGAAGGCCAGCGTCATGGCGTAATGCCCGCCGGTCGCGAAGCAGGCGACGCCCACAAGGATGCCGAAATCCGTCAGCGAGGGTGTGACCCAGACCGCCAGCGCGAAGGGCAAGAGCCCCAGCGTCACCGACACCGACAGGAGCGCCACGACCACCGCCGCCGGCAGCTCGGCCGAGACGATCTTGGCCACGAGGTAGGAGACCGAGAACAGCGCCGCCGTCGCCAGCATGGCGAAATGGCCGGGGTCGAGCTCGCGGAAGCCCGGGCGCAGGATCAGCAGCGCGCCGGCAAAGGCCGCGGCGATGGCCATCATGCGGCGGATGGCGAGGCGCTCGCCAAGGACGAAGACCGCGAGGATGGTGATGTAGACCGGCGTCAGGTAGTTCATCGCCGTGACCTCGGCCAGCGGGATGCGGGTCATCGCGAAGAACCAGCAGATCACGCCCACGGTCTGCGCCGCTCCGCGCACCGCCGTCAGGCCCCAGAGCCGCGGCGTCATCTGCAGCCCGCGCAGGTCGCGCCACGCGGGCAACAGCAGAACGAGGCCCAGCAGGTAGCGCAGGAAGGCGGATTCCGCCGCCGGAACACGACCGCCCAGCATCTTCACGAGCGCGGTCACCGCAACGAAGCAGAGCCCCGTCACGACCATCCAGAGAACACCCCTGACAGGGGATTGAGCGTCGCGTGTCATGGCGAGGACCATTAGCCTGCCAACGAAGGGGTGCAAGCGGGAACCGTGCGGCACGGGGATGTGGCGGGCGGACCGCGGGAACCGTCAGGCACGCGCGTTTTGGCGCAGGGCTTGCGTGAGCCGCGCGGCACGGGATTTGGCGGGCGGCCTGCGGCACCCCTGCTGCACGCGCGTTCTGGCGGAGGTCTCCCCTCGGATCACTGCCCCGAGGCCAGCCGCGCCGC
>NZ_JAATOS010000188.1:0-7416 GCF_011806505.1 Salipiger sp. HF18
CTCGCCACCGAGACCCCGACCCTGCACATGTCCTTCACCGGCAACCCGGGCACCGGCCAGACCACGGTGGCGCTCAGGCTCGCCGGCCTGCTGCACCGGCTGGGCTACGTGCGCAAGGGCCACCTCGTGACGGTGACACGCGACGATCTGGTGGGGCAGTACATCGGCCACACCGCGCCCAAGACCAAGGAAGTGCTCAAGAAGGCCATGGGCGGCGTGCTCTTCATCGACGAGGCCTATTACCTCTACCGCCCCGAGAACGAGCGCGATTACGGCCAGGAGGCCATCGAGATCCTGCTGCAGGTGATGGAGAACAACCGCGACGATCTTGTGGTGGTGCTGGCGGGTTACGCCGACCGGATGGACCGGTTCTTCGCCTCGAACCCCGGCTTCCGCTCGCGCATCGCCCATCACATCGAGTTTCCCGACTACAGCGACGGGGAACTGGGCCGGATTTCCGAGACGATGCTCGCCGAACAGAATTACGTCTTTGACGAGGGTGGCAAGCGTGCGATGACCGAGTATATCGGCAAGCGACGCGCGCAGCCGCATTTCGCCAATGCGCGCTCGATCCGCAACGCGCTCGACCGGGCGCGGCTGCGACAGGCCAACCGGCTGTTCGAGACCTCGAGCGGCCCGCTCGACGCCACGGCGCTGAGCACCATAACTGAGGCGGACATCCGTGCCAGCCGGGTCTTCCTGGGCGGGCTCGACGTGGACCGCGCGCAAGACGAACGAGCGTGAGGAGACCTGCGCATGAGCTTTGACCGATCCATCAAGATCGCCCCGTCGATCCTGTCGGCGGATTTCGCAAACTTCGGCGCCGAGATCCGCGCCATCGAGGACCAGGGCGCCGACTGGGTCCATGTCGACGTCATGGACGGGCATTTCGTGCCCAACCTGACCTTCGGCCCGCCCGCCGTTAAGGCCTTTCGCCCGCATGTGAAGACCTTCATGGACGTGCACCTGATGATCGCGCCCGTGGATCCCTACATCGAGGCCTATGCCGAGGCCGGTGCCGACATGATCACCGCCCATATCGAGGCGGGCCCGCACATCCACCGCACCCTGCAGGCGATCCGAGCGCAGGGCGTGAAGGCGGGCGTGGTGCTGAACCCCGGCACCCCGGCCGAGGCCTGCGCCGACGTGCTCGACCTCTGCGACATGGTGCTGATCATGACGGTGAACCCCGGCTTCGGCGGGCAGAAGTTCATCCATTCCGGCGTCGAGAAGACCCGCAAGGTGCGCCAGATGATCGGCGACCGTCCGATCCACATCCAGATCGACGGCGGCATCACCCCCGAGACCGCGCCGCTGGTGGTCGAGGCCGGCGCCGACGTGCTGGTCGCGGGCTCCGCCGTGTTCAAGGGCGGCTCGGTCGACACCCCCGAGGTCTACGGCCAGAACATGCGCGCGATCCGCGAGGCGGCCGAGGGCGCACGGGCAAAGGCGGCCTGAGCCGTGGCCGTCATGCCTCCGGTCTGCAACTTCGGATGGCGCGCGCCGGGCTTTCACCTGCCCGGCGTGGACGGCCGCAGGTATCGCTTCGATGACATCGCCGGGCCGAAGGGCACGCTGGTCATGTTCATCTGCAACCACTGCCCCTACGTGCTCGCGGTGCTCGACCGGATCGTCCGCGACGCGCGCGAGCTGCAGGCGCTCGGCATCGGGGTGGCGGCGATCAGCGCCAACGATGCCCTCGCCTACCCGCAGGACAGTTTCGAGAACATGAAGGTCATGGCCGACGAGCGCGGGTTCCCCTTCCCCTACCTCTACGACGAGGCGCAGGGCGTCGCCCGCGCCTATGACGCCGCCTGCACGCCGGACTTCTTCGGCTTCGACGCCAAGGGCGGGCTGCAGTACCGCGGCAGGCTCGACGCCTCGCGCAAGGAAGCGGGCGCGCCCGACCTGAAGCGCGAGCTCTTCGAGGCCATGAGACAGGTCGCGGAAACCGGACACGGCCCCCGGGAACAGATCCCTTCCATGGGCTGTTCGATCAAGTGGAAGGCCGCCTGAGCGGCACATTACGAGGACATCGCATGACCGCTCCCATGACCGCCGACCCCAAGGCCGTCGTCTTCGACCTCGACGGCACGCTCATCGACAGCGCCCCCGACCTGCACCTCGCCGCCAACCTCGTGCTGCGCGACGAGGGCCTGCCCGAGATCAGCTTCGAACAGGCGCGCAGCTTCATCGGCAAGGGTGCGGGCGTGCTGATCTCGCGCGTTATGGAAGCCGTGGGGCTGGGCGACGACCCCGAGGAGCACGCCCGCCTGCTGGCCAAGTTCATGACCCACTACGAGGGCGAGCCCGCGAACACGCTGGTCTATCCCGGCGTGGTGGACGCGCTGGCCCGGCTCGAGACCATGGGCTGCGCCATGGGGCTCTGCACCAACAAGCCGGGCGCGCCCACGCGCATCGCGCTCGAGCATTTCGGGCTCGACCGCTTCTTCGCGGCCACCGCGACCGCCGACACCCTGCCCCAGCGCAAGCCCGACCCGGCGCCGCTGCACCACGTGGTGCGCGCGCTTGGCGCGGGCAGCGCGCTTTACGTCGGTGACAGCGAGGTCGATGCCGAGACCGCCCAGCGCGCCGGGCTGCCCTTTGCGCTCTACACCGGGGGCTACCGCAAGACGCCGCTCGCAGAGCTCTACCACAGCTACACCTTCGACCACTGGGACGAGCTGCCCGAGATCGTCTCGCGCCATTTCGCCCGCGTCGAGGCTTGACCCTGCGTGCGCTGATCTTCGACGTCGACGGCACGCTGGCCGAGACCGAAGAGGCGCACCGGCAGGCCTTCAACGAGACCTTCGCCGCCCACGGGCTTGGCTGGGACTGGAGCCGCGACGACTATCGCCGGCTGCTGTGCACCACCGGCGGCAAGGAACGGATCCGGGCCTGGCTGTCCGAGATCGGCGCCGCTGGGGACGCGGTCGACGTGCCCGCGCTGCACGCCACCAAGACCGAGCGCTACGTCGCGAAGCTGCGCGCGGACGGCCTTGCCCTGCGCTAGGGCGTGGCCGCGCTGGTCACGGACGCGCGGGCGGCGGGGCTGAAGATCGCCATTGCCACGACCACCAGCCGCCCCAATGTCGAGGCGCTCTGCCAGTGCTGCTGGGGAAGCGACGGGGACGCGGTCTTCGACGTGATCGCGGCGGGCGACGAGGTGCCCGCCAAGAAGCCCGCGCCCGACGTCTACCTGCTGGCGCTGGAGCGGCTGGGGATCGCGCCCCGCGACGCGGTCGCGCTCGAGGACAGCCGCAACGGTGTGCTTTCGGCGCAGGGCGGCGGGGCTGCGGGTGCTGGTGACGCCCTCGTTCTACACCGAGCACGAGGAATTCGGCACGGCGCCGGTGCTGCGCTCGCTGGCGCGGGGCGCGTTGCCCGACGATCTGCGCGCAGCGCTCCCGGTCAGCGTCTGACCGCCACGAGGTCGATCAGCGCCGACATGCCCACATGGCCGGCGCCCTCGTCGAGTTCCGTCTCGTAGCTCTCCAGCACCTCGATCTCCATGTCGCCGAAGGCCTCGCGCAACAACTCGGGCGTGTAGAGGTTCTCGAGCACCTTGGGCCCGCCGGTGCCGTAGTCGAGCTGCTTCGGCGTGTAGCCGTGCAGCATCAGCAGGCCGCCGGGCTTCACCGCCGACTTCATCCGATCGAAGAGCCGGGCCCGCGCCTCGGGGCCGACGAACTGGATGAAGACCCCGAGCACGAGATCATAGGCCGCCTCGGGCCAGTCCCAGGTCTCGATGTCGGCCACCTCGTACTGCACCGGGACGCCGCGTTCTTCCGCCAGCGCCCGTGCCTTGGCCACCGCCGAGGGCGCGCCGTCCCAGGCGGAGACGACAAGGCCCTGCTCTGCAAGGAAGACCGAGTTGCGCCCCTCGCCACCGAAAGCGCCGTGGCGCCGGGCGTCAGCCGGTCCTCGTGGCGCCGCAGGAACAGCGCGGGGGCGCATCCGAAGACGTACTCCTTGGTTGAAAACCGTTCTTCCCACATGGTGCCGCCTCCCTTGCGTTTCCCCAGAGCTATGCATGTCCCGGACGCCCGGCAAGCGCCACGTTGAAACCTTTCTTGCGGCATTGTCATTTGACGCTACATCACCGCTCCTGCCAGAAGCAGGAAAACACTCATGAAATCCCGAGCCTGTTCGGGACCCACCGGGGGAAGACGAATGAAGACCTTGCTCGCTTCACTGGCGATGACCGCCGCGCTTGCACTGCCCGCCCTCGCAGATCCCGACCCGACCGACTGGGAGGCCGTGACCGCAGAGGCGCAGGGCCAGACCGTCTACTGGAACGCCTGGGGCGGATCCGAGCCCGTCAATGCCTTCATCGGCTGGATCGGCGAGAAGGCCGCCGAGCAGGGCGTCACGCTCGAGCACGTCAAGCTGTCGGACACCGCCGAGGCGGTGAGCCGGGTGCTGGCCGAGAAGAGCGCCGGCAAGGACGAGGGCGGCGGCATCGACCTCATCTGGATCAACGGCGAGAACTTCGCCGCGATGAAGGATCAGCAACTGCTGTTCGGGCCCTGGGCCGAGGCGCTGCCCAACCGGCAGCTGACCAACCCGTCGAACGCGGCGCTGACGTCGGATTTCACCGTGCCGACCGAGGGCATGGAAAGCCCGTGGGGCCTTGCGCAGCTGGTGTTCTTTCATGACAGCGCCCGCCTCTCCGAGCCGCCGCGCAGCATGCCAACCCTGCTGGCCTGGACGCAGGCCAACCCCGGCCGCTTCTCTTATCCGCAGCCGCCGGACTTCATGGGCTCCACCTTTCTCAAGCAGGCGCTGATCGAGCTTTCGCCGGACATGATCGCCCTTGAGGGGCCGGTGGAAGATGCCGACTACGAGGCCACGACCGCGCCGCTCTGGGCGTTTCTCGACGCGCTCACGCCGAACCTCTGGCGGCAGGGCAAGGCCTACCCGCAGAACGCCGCGCGGATGATCCAGCTGATGGCCGACAACGAGATCGACATCGCCTTCGAGTTCAATCCCAACGCCGCCTCCAACGCCATCGCCAACGGCGAGCTGCCCGACACGGTGCGCAGCTACGTCCACGAGGGCGGCACCCTCGGCAACGCCAGCTTCGTCGCGATCCCCTTCAACGCCAATGCAAAGGCCGGCGCCATGGTGGTGGCCGACATCCTGCTCTCGCCCGAGGCGCAGGCGCGCATGGCAGATCCCGCGATGCTGGGCTTCGGCTCGGTGCTCGACTTCGACAAGCTCGAGGCCGCCGACGTGCAGCGCTTCGACGCCATCGACTACGGCCCCGCCGCCATCGCCTTCGACGAGATCGGTGCCCCCCTGCCCGAGCCGCACCCGTCGTGGATGGAGAAGCTCGAAGAGGACTGGGCGCAGCGCTACGGCGTGGCCGAGTGACGTGTCCCCCCTGCGGCTCGCGCCTGCGCTGACGCTGCTGGTGATGCTCGGCCCCGTGGCGGCCGGGCTGGCGGGCACGCTGCTGCCCGCCTTCGGCATCATGCCGGTTCTGGGCCGGGTCGAGCCCGGCCTGATGCCCTTCCGAGACCTCGCCATGTGGCCGGGCCTGCCGCGCGCCGCGGCGCTGAGCCTCGGCACCGGGCTGGCAGCGACCCTGCTGGCGCTGGCGCTGACCATGGCGGTCTGCGCCGGCTGGCAGGGCACCCGCGCCTTCCGCTGGCTCGAACGCGCGCTCTCGCCGCTGCTGTCGGTGCCCCACGCGGCGGCGGCCTTCGGCCTCGCCTTCCTGATCGCGCCGTCGGGGCTCATCGCCCGCGCCGTGGCGCCGGTCGCGGGCTGGGATCGTCCGCCGGACGTGCTGATCCTGCAGGACCCGCTGGGGCTCTCGCTGATCGCGGGGCTGGTGGTGAAGGAGATGCCCTTCCTGCTTCTGATGACGCTCGCCGCCCTGCCCGCCCTGCGCCCGGTCCAGAGCCTCGCCACCGCGCGCAGCCTCGGCTACGGGCGCAGCGTGGGCTGGCTCAAGACCGTGTTTCCGAGGCTCTACCCGCAGATCCGCCTGCCGGTCTACGCGGTGCTGGCCTTCTCCATGAGCACCGTCGACGTGGCGATGATCCTCGGGCCCAACACGCCGCCGACGCTGGCGGTGCAGGTGCTGCGCTGGATGACCGACCCGGATCTTGCCATGCGACTGCGGGCGGCGGCGGGGGCCCTGCTGCAGCTCGGGCTGACCGTCGCCGCGCTGGGTCTGTGGCGGCTGGGCGAGATCGTCGTGGCCCGCGCCGGGCGGCACTGGATCGAGGCCGGCGGCCGCGGCCGGAACGACGCCCCGCTGCGGACGCTTTCGCTCGGGCTCGGAACGCTTTCGGCCGTGGCGGTGATCCTCGGGCTCGCGGTGCTGGGCCTCTGGTCGGTGGCCGGGTTCTGGGGCTTTCCCGCGCTCCTGCCCGACGCGCTCACGCTCGGCGGCTGGCGGCGCAGCGGCCCGGCGCTGCTGGCGCCCTCGCTCGACACCGCGCTCATCGCGCTGGTCTCGGTCGCCTGCGCGCTGGTGCTGGTCGTCGCCTGTCTCGAGGCCGAGGACCGCTTCGGCCTGCGCCCGTCGTCACGGGCGCTGTGGCTGCTCTACCTGCCGCTCATCGTCCCGCAGATCGCCTTCCTGCCCGGGCTGCAGATCCTCGCGCTGGTGAGCGGCGTCGATGGCACCCGCGCGGCGGTGGTCGCGGCGCACCTGATCTTCGTTCTGCCTTACGTCTTCCTGTCGCTGTCGGACCCGTGGCGCGGCTGGGACGCCCGCCACGCTGCCGTTGCACGCGCCTTGGGGGCCGGGCCCTGGGGCGTCTTCTGGCGGGTGCGCCTGCCGATGATGCTGCGCCCGGTGCTGACCGCCGCGGCGGTGGGCTGCGCGGTCTCGGTCGGGCAGTTCCTGCCGACACTGCTGCTGGGCGCGGGCCGGGTGCCGACGCTCACCACCGAGGCGGTGGCGCTGGCCTCGGGCGGGGCGCGGCGGACCGTGGGCGTCACCGCGCTGATGCAGACCGCCGCCGCCTTCGTGCCCTTCGCCCTCGCGCTTCTGGTGCCAGCGCTGGTCTGGCGCAACCGCCGGGGGCTGCACCATGGCTGAGGGGCTGGTGCTGGAGCGGCTGCGCATCACGCAGGGCGACACCGAGATGGTGGCGGTAGATGCCTCCGTCGCCCCGGGCGAGATCCTGACCGTCATGGGGCCATCGGGCTCGGGCAAGTCGACGCTGCTTGCCGCGCTCACCGGCACGCTGGCGCCCGCCTTCACGCTCGGGGGACGCATCCTGCTCGACGGGCGCGACATCACCGCGCTGCCGCCCGAGGCCCGACGCACCGGCATCCTGTTCCAGGACGAGCTGCTGTTTCCGCATCTCTCGGTCGGCGGCAACCTTGCCTTCGGTCTGCCGCCCGCGCTGAAGGGCCGCGCCGCGCGCCGCGCCCGAATCGAAGCTGCGCTTG
>NZ_JAATOS010000189.1:0-7405 GCF_011806505.1 Salipiger sp. HF18
TTTCGGCGCCGGGGTCGAAGGCAGTGACATGGCGGTCGTTGCCCGACCCACGCGGCCCGAGAAGGCCGAATGGATCGTCATGCTGCCCCTGGATCAGGCGCTGAAATTCCGAGGCGGGGGGGTGCTTTGCATCGGTCATGCCTCGGACTGTAGTGCGATCTGAGCTGTTCGCAATGAGTCGCGTTAACTGTTTCTGACTCAGCGATCGAGCAGGCTTTTTGCCTTCCAGATGTCCGCCATGTAGCCCCGGATTGTGCGATCCGACGAGAACCAGCCCGACCGCGCGGTGTTGAACGCGGCCATCCGCGCCCAGCCCTGCGGATCGGCGAAGGCGGTGTCGACCTCGCGCTGTGCACGCCAGTAATCGGTGAAATCCGAGCACACGAGGAAGTAGTCCGCGCCCTCCAGATTGCCGACCACGTTGTGGTAGCGCGTGGGCTCGGACGGCGAGAACCGGCCGTCGCGGATTGCGTTCAGGGCACTGGCCAGCCGCGGGTCCGCCTCGATGGCCTTCTGCGCATGGCTCTCGACGGTGCGGCGCTCCATCACCTCCTCGGCGGTCATGCCGAAGAGGATGAAGTTCTCGGCCCCCACGTGCTCGCGGATCTCGACGTTGGCGCCGTCGAGCGTGCCGACGGTGGGCGCGCCGTTCAGAGCGAACTTCATGTTGCCGGTGCCCGAGGCCTCCTTGCCGGCGGTCGAGATCTGCTCGGAGAGGTCGGCGGCGGGAACCAGCCGCTCGGCCAGCGACACGTTGTAGTTCGGCAGGAAGGCGATCTTCAGGTACTTGTTGGTCACCGGGTCGTTGTTGATGACCACCGCCGCATCGTTGATCAGCCGGATGATGTCCTTGGCGAAGAAATAGCCCGGGGCAGCCTTGCCCGCGAAGAGCTTGAGGCGCGGCGTCCAGCCGGCATCGGGATTTTCGCGGATCTCCTGCCAGTGGGCGATCGCCTCGAGGATGTTGAGGTGCTGGCGCTTGTACTCGTGCATGCGCTTGATCTGCACGTCGAAGAGCATATCGGGATCGACGTGGATGCCATGCGCCTGGCCCATCCAATTCGACAGCTCGACCTTGTTGGCGCGCTTGACCCCGGCGTAGCGCTCGAGCCAGCCGGCGTCCTCGATGTAGGGCTCGAGTTTCTCGAGCTGCTCGAGATCGTCGACCCAGCCCTCGCCGATGCCCTCGGTGATGAGCCCGGCAAGACGCGGGTTGCAGGCCAGCAGCCAGCGGCGCGGAGTGACGCCGTTGGTCTCGTTGACGATGCGGTCGGGGTGCAGGTGGTGCAGCTCTTCGAAGACGGTGGTCTTCATGAGCTCGGTATGAAGTGCCGAGACGCCGTTCACGTGATGCGCCATCACGAAGGACAGCTGGCCCATCTTGACCTGGTGATCGGACCGCATCGACTGGGTGCGCGTGGGGTTCTTTTGAGCGTGGGTGAAGTCGATCTGGTCGATGATCTGGATGTGACGCGGCAGCAGCCGGCCGAACAATGCCTCGCCCCAGCTTTCCAGCGCCTCGGGCAGCAGCGTGTGGTTGGTATAGCTGAGCGTGGCGCGGGCGATCTCCATCGACTCGTCGAATGGAATGCCGCGCTCGTCATGCAGAATGCGGATCAGCTCGGGGCCGGCGATGGCCGGGTGGGTATCGTTGAGCTGGATCGCCACCTTTTCGGGCAGGCGGCGCAGGTCGCCGAACTGGTTGTTGAAGCGGCGCAGGATGTCGCGCAGGGCGGCACCGGTCAGGAAATACTCCTGCTTCAGCCGCAGCTCCTTGCCCTGTTCGGTGGTGTCGTCGGGGTAGAGCACGCGGCTGATGGTGCGCGCCAGCGCCTCGGGCGCCGCGGCCTTGGCGTAGTCGCCGTGGTTGAAGGCGTCGAGGTCGAACGGGTGGATGGCACGGCCAGACCACAGGCGCAGGGTGTTGGCCCAGCGGCCCTTCCAGCCCACCACGGGCGTGTCGAAGGCCTCGGCCTCGACCTCTTCGGAAGGGTACCAGCGCACGGTCTCGCCGCGGGTGTCGACATGGCCGCCGAAGCCGATGCGATAACGCACTTCGGGGCGTTCGAATTCCCAGGCGTGGCGCTGGCCGAGCCAGAGCTCGGGCTGCTCGATCTGGCGCCCGTCGACGAAACTCTGGCGGAACAGGCCGTGCTCGTAGCGGATGCCGTAGCCATGCGCCGGGCAACCGATGGTCGAAAGGCTCTCGAGGAAACAGGCGGCGAGACGGCCGAGGCCGCCGTTGCCGAGCGCGGCGTCCGGCTCGTCGGTCAGAACCTCGTTGTAATCCTTGGAGAACTCCGCAAGCGCGGCCTTGGCCTCGTCCACCAGCTCGAGATTGACGATGCCGTCCTCAAGCAGGCGCCCGATGAGGAACTCCATCGACAGGTAGTAGACCCGCTTGGCGCCGGTGTCGTAGGTGCGCTCGGTGGCCTTGAACCACGCGTCGACGATCCGGTCCCGCACCGCGTAACTCAGCGCCATGCGCCAGTCTTCGAGGATCGCGTGTTCGGGATCCTTGCCGAAGGAATAGGTCAGGTGGCGCAGGATCGCGTCGCGAAGGGGAGGGGTCTTCATCTGGATCATGGGCTGGTGCTCGCTCATAGGAAGGCTTGGCACCCGGTGCTCCGAGTACAGCCAGTATCAATAGGGCGGTCGCTTAAAAGACAAGGACGTGATTCATCTACGCCTGATTCTGCAACTGTTCCGTAAGATGACATGCACATCCGGTAAGCGCTGCGAAGTCATCTGTCACAAGATGCACCGGGAACTGGTCCATGAAGGTGCTGAAGCGCCCCTTCTCGCGGAAGCCGTCCCGGAAGCCGTTGTCGAGCAGGTAGGGCCCGAAGTGGCGGGCCACCCCCCCGGTGAGGGAGATGCCGCCGAAGGGCAGGGTGATCAGGGCGAGATCGCCGCAGACCCGGCCCATCAGCCGAGAGAACATCGTCACCGCCCGGGCGGCGCGGGGCTCGCCACGTTCGAGCGCGGTCATGATCTCGGCGGGGGGCATGTCGGCCTCGGGTTCGCCGTCCTCGACGCAGAGCCAGTTGTAGATCCGCTCGAAGCCGCGGCCCGAGAGGAAGTGCTCGACACCGACGCTGTCGTGCTTCTGCGAGATGTAGCTGAAGAGCCGCATTTCCTCGTCCGTGCGCAGCGCGAGCGTGGCGTGGCCGGCCTCGGCCGGCGGCACCAGCGTGCGGTCGCCCAGCCGGTAGACCGGCGCCGCGTTCATGCCCGTGCCGATGCCGATCACCAGCCGTGCGGACTGCGGGCTGGCGGGCTGGCCGGGGAGGATCTCGGTGAGATTGGCGGCGTCGATGTGTCCAACGGCATGGCCCTGCGCCTGCAGGTCGTTCAGCACGGCGAGCGTATCGGCGCCGGTGGCCTCGTGCAGGATGTCGCGGTTCACCTCCCAGTCGAGGTTGGTGAGCCGCCCCGCGCCGTCGCGCACCGGGCCCGCCATGGCGACGCAGGTGGCCTGCACGCTGACGCCGGTCTCGGACAGGTAGTCGCGCAGCACCGCGCCGATGCCGGGCCAGTCGGCGTTGCGGTAGCGCCGGACGCTGGCCTCGTCGATCTCGGGGCCGGCGCCCAGTGCCACGCGGGTGTTGGTTCCGCCGATATCCGCCAGCACCGCGGTCATCTGGGTCGTCATCATTTGTTCTCCGTTAGCGCTCTCGCCAGAGCGTGGTAGGAGGCTTTCGGCAGCCGTGCAAGCGTGTCGAAGTCGACGTGCACCAGTCCGAAGCGCTTGTCGTAGCCGAAGCTCCATTCATAATTGTCGAGCAGCGACCAGGCGAAATAGCCCTCGACCGGCACGCCGTTGGCGATGGCGCGCTTCACCTGCGCGAGGTGGGCGTCGATGAAGGCGATGCGGTGCTCGTCCTCGACCGTGTCGCCGACCGGATCGTCGTGCGAGGCCATGCCGTTCTCGGTCACGCAGAGCGGCAGGTCGCCGGTGTATTCCTGCGCGGTGCGGGTGAGGAAGCGGAACAGGCCCTCGGGGTAGATCTCCCAGTCCATGTAGGTCTTGGGCAGGATGCCCGGCACCTCCTTCAGCGACGGCCACGGGGCCGTCGGGTCGGGGGCGAGCAGCTTGCGGGTGTAGTAGTTGATGCCGCACCAGTCGAGCTTCTGCGAGATCAGCCCCATGTCGTCCTGCCAGCCCCCGGGCAGGTGCGGCTCAAGCCCTTCGAGCGCGATGGCGGGGTATTCGCCGCGGAACACGCCGCCCATGAACCAGCGATTGTAGAGCCCGTCGTAGCGGTCGGCCGCGAGCCGCGCCTCTGGGCTGTCGTCGGCTGGCTCGGCCCATTCGAGGTTGAAGACCCCGCCGAGCCCGGACATGCCGAGCCCGCGCATCACCTCGATCGAGCGGCCGTGAGCGAGCAGCACGTGGTGCATGGCGCGGGCGGCGGCGCGGATGTCGCGCAGACCCGGGGCCTGCCCGCCGAGGAAATGCGAGAGCCACGCGACGCACCACGGCTCGTTGATCGGGGCGACCGTCGCCATGCGGTCGCCGAGCCGGGTCATCGCGACTTCGGTGAACTCGGCGAACCACGATGCGATGTCGCGGTTGCGCCAGCCGCCGAGATCGGCCAGCGCCGAGGGCAGTTCCCAGTGGTAAAGCGTGGCATAGGGCTTGAGCCCGCGCTCGAGCAAGGCGTCGGTCAGGCGGTCGTAGAAGTCGAGCCCCTCGGCATTCACCGCGCCGCGGCCCTCGGGAAAATTTTGGCGGGTCAGTCCCATGCGGCCTTTTCCTAGGGTTTTCGGGGGGGGGGGCCGGTGGACCCGCCGATGATCAGTTGCGCCTCGAGAAGGCGCGATTCCGGCGGCTGGTCCGGATCGGCGATCCGGCGCAGCAGCATCTCGGCGGCCAGCCGTCCGGCCTCGCGCACCGATGAGCGGGTGGCGGTGAAGATCGGCAGGTCGCGGCCGTTCGACAGGTAGCTGAAGTCGTCGTCGTGGGTGATGACCGACACGTCGCGGCCCATGGCGAGCCCCGCCTCGTGGATCGCCCGCCGCACCCCGATGGCCGAGATCAACGATGAGCACAGGATGGCGGTCGGCGGCTCGGCCAGCGCCAGCATCCGCCCGGCGGCACGGTAGCCGTAAGGCTCGGTCATCTCTTCGCTCTGCATGAGCTCGGGCTCGGGGGCGAGGCCGCGCTCGGCCAGCGCCAGCTCGTAGCCGTGACGGCGGCGGAAGGCGAAATCCATGAACTCGAGCCCGTTGACCAGCGCGATGCGCCGGTGCCCGAGATCGAGCAGGAACGAGGTCGCGCGCCGGAACGCGTCGGTGTTGTTCATGTCGATCCAGCTGTAGGGCGCGTCGAGCTTGGAGGCGCGGCCATGCACGACGAAGGGCATGCGCAGCCCGTTCAGGAAGGAGATGCGCCCGTCCGCCATCTTGGGCCCGTGCACGATGATGCCGTCGACATTGCCCTTCGACTGCAGGCGCCGGTAGTTCTGCGCCTCGTCCTCGTCGCCGGTGACCGTGAGGGTCATGTCGTAGCCCGCCTTGAGATAGGTCTCCGAGGCGCCGGCGATGAAATCGCCGAACACCGGGTTCATCATCTCGTGCTGGGTCGAGATCGGGATGACGTGGCCGATGGCCATGGCGCGGCCCGTCGCCAGCCCCTTGGCGCGGGCATTGGGTGCGTAGTTCAGCAGCTGTGCCGCCTCGATGACGCGCCGGCGCGTGCCTTCGCTCACCTCGGGGTAGCCGTTCAGGGCGCGGCTCACGGTGGTCTGCGACAGCCCGAGATGGGCGGCGAGCATCTTCAGGTTCATGGCTCTCGCTCCCAAAGCGCTTCGGATGATTTCGAGCCTAACCGCAAAACCCGTCCGGCGAAAAGATGTTTTCTCACCGCCTTGATCCGGCGCGTTTCAGCGCTAAAGTGGTCGGAAATTCCGCCAAATTGCGATTGACAGACGCAATGATCCGCGGGAGGCTCGGGCATCTTCAAAGCGCTTTGGCCGAGTCTCGCCAGAAGCGAAAACCAATGCGGGGTTTCCCGCGAGGATTGGGAGGAGCCTTTTCCATGAAGATCAAACGCAGTTTCCTTGGAAGCGTTGCATTGCTTGCGCTGGCCGCCGGTACCGCACAGGCCCAGGACATGCCCTTCGAGGTGGGTGAGGGCGACTTCCAGTGGGACGGCTATACTGCCTTTGCCGACGAAAACGACCTCTCCGGCCAGACCGTCGAGATCACCGGCCCCTGGACCGGCAACGAGAAGGCCAAGGTCGACGTCGTCTTCCGCTATTTCGAGGAAGCGACCGGCGCCAACGTCAATTACTCGGGCTCCGACAGCTTCGAGCAGGACATCGTGATTTCGGCCCGCGCGGGCACCGCACCCAACCTCGCGGTCTTCCCGCAACCGGGGCTTGCCGCCGACATGGCGAGGCAGGGGCTGCTGACCGCGCTGCCCGACGACACCGCCGACTGGGTGTCCGAGAATTTCTCCGCCGGTGACAGCTGGGTCGATCTGTCGACCTACGAGGGCCCCGACGGCGAGAGCCACGTCTACGGCCTGTTCTACCGCGTCGATCTCAAGAGCCTCGTCTGGTATTCGCCCATCGCCTTCGACGAAATGGGCTACGAGATCCCCGAGACCATGGAAGAGCTCAAGGAACTGACCCAGCAGATCGTCGACGACGGCGGCACGCCGTGGTGCATCGGGCTGGGGTCGGGCGCCGCGACCGGCTGGCCGGCCACCGACTGGGTCGAGGACCTGATGCTGCGCACGCAGGAGCCGTCGGTCTACGATCAGTGGGTGAGCAACGAGATCCCCTTCAACGACCCCGCGGTGGTCGAGGCCGTCGAGGAGTTCGGCTGGTTCGTGCGCAACGACGAGTTCGTCCAGGGGGGCGCGCAGGCGGCGGCCACGACCGACTTCCGTGACAGCCCGAACGGGCTCTTCTCGGTGCCGCCCGAATGCTACATGCACCGTCAGGCAAGCTTCATCCCGGCCTTCTTCCCGGAGAATGTAGAGCTCGGCGCGGATGCGGATTTCTTCTACTTCCCGGCCTACGAGGAAAAGGACCTCGGCACCCCGGTGCTGGGCGCGGGCACGCTGTTCTCGATCACCAAGCCCTCCGAGGCGACGGACGCGATGCTCGAATACCTGAAGCTGCCCATCGCGCATGAGCTCTGGATGGCACAGGACGGCTTTCTCACCGCCCATGCGGGCGTGAACCCCGAGGTCTATGCCACCGACGCGCAGCGCGCCATGGGTGAGATCCTCGCCAACGCGACCACCTTCCGCTTCGACGCCTCCGACCTGATGCCCGCCGAGATCGGCGCCGGCGCCTTCTGGACGAGCATGGTCGACTACGTCACCGGTGCCAGCGCCGAGGACGTGACCGCGGCGGTGCAGAGCCGCTGGGACTCGATCCGCTGAGGC
>NZ_JAATOS010000190.1:0-7401 GCF_011806505.1 Salipiger sp. HF18
GAGACGATCTCGCGGTAGGGCAGGAAGGTCTCGCGCAGCCCGTCGTCGAGCAGAAGCCCGTCGGTGTCGATGCTGAGGGTGAAGACGCTGCGCTTCCAGCCGGTGACCAGCAGCGCGCCGGCAAGTGTGCCCAGCGGCCAGAACAGGATCGCCGAACCGTGCGGGGCGCGTCCGGTTTCGGTCAGCAGCAGCGGCGCCCCGAAGAGCAGCGGCACCAGCACGAGGGCGATCACGTCGGCTACCATGACCGTCGGGAACCACTGGTAGCGCTGCGCGCCGGGCGGGGCCTCGGGGCGGGGCCAGCGCAGGTAGATGACGGCGGCGCCCGCGACGAGCAGCAGAGATACCGCCATGGAGACCGTTCCGAGGGTGATCACGAAGGCTGTTCCCGCGAAAAGGGTGGTCAGCCGCTGAAGCGCCATCTGTCGGCCGCGTCTGGTCATGGCTGAAGTCCTTTGGACGATGAACGCATTAAATCGTTATCATCGTCGGCAGGACGTCGCCCTTGAGATGGATCAAATGCGGTGGATCCGCGCAGGCCGGTGGGCGGAGCGCCGCCGTCAGTCGCTTGTGTCGTCGAGCTCGGCGGGAGCGAGCCCAGCGTAGTAGCTCGCCAGCGCAGCGATCTCGTCGTCGTCGAGCGCGCGGGCCGCGTGGTGCATCAGCTCGGAAACCTCTGTTCCGCCACGATTTCCATCGCGCCACAGTCGGAGCTGCTGCTCGAGGTAGGGGGCGTATTGCCCGGCGAGCGACGGGAAGGCCGGGTTCAGTGGCTCGGACCACGGACCGTGGCAGGCGCGGCAGGCGGGCACCTCGGTGTCGCCACCGGCAGCGGCGAGCGCGCGGCCGCGTTGGGCCAGGTCATCGGACGGGGCCTGCTCACCCGACGGCGCGGACTCGGCCAGCCCCACCGCGAGTCGGTCGATGGCCTCGGCAGGGACCTGCGACATCGCCTCTGCCATGATGCCGCTGTCCCGCCGCCCCTCGCGGTAGGCGTGCAGCGTGTCGCGGATGTAGGTCTCGGACAGGATGTCGAGCCGGGGAATGTTGGGGTTGCCCGAGACGCCCTCGGCGCCGTGGCACATGGCGCAATAGCGCCCGTCGGGCTTCTCGGTGAGCCGGGCATAGTCGTCGCCGCTCATCTCTCCGACGCGGGTGAGGAAGGCCACCACCGGCCAGACGTCGTCGTCGCGGGTCGCGGGCCAGTGTGGCATGCCGCTCATCTTCACGCCTTCCTTGACGATCCAGTGGAATTCGTCGGGCTCCCAGTGCTGCACGGCCTCGGTGATGTGCGGCGGCTCGGGGTTCATCGACCGCACCGTGGCGCTGCGCTCGGCGCCCGGGGCGGCGTGGCAATGGCGGCAGGCGCTGTCGTAGTGCCCGGCCCCCAGCGCGACCATCCCGGCGTCGTCGAGGGTCTCGGGCGGCTCGGCATGGGCCCGAAGCGCCACCGAGTTGCGGAAGGTGGTGTGCAGCACCCACGACACGCCCGGCAGGTGGCCTGCGCGCGCCGAGACGTTGAAGAGCCCGAACGCCACCACCGCGCCGCCGCCGAGCCCGCCCAGCACCGCGAGCACACCCAGGGTCCGGCCCACCGTGGGCCAGTGGATCTCGTCGGGCCGAAGCTTGCGGATCAGGTCTTTGAGGCTCATGCGGGCTGCTCCCTCAGGGTTCTGGCGGTGAGGATGAGCCCGCCGACAAGGTAGATCGGGGTGCCGATCACGAGCATCAGGATGCCGCCCGCCTGCTGGCCCGCGACCGGATCGGGGCCGCAGATCTCGGGCGGGTAGAGCGGCTCGGGCGCGAAGATCAGCAGCGCGCCGAGGAAGGTCATGTGCATCGACGTGAGCAGCAGTCCTCCGGCCCCGGCGAGCGGATGCGTGGGCGGCAGGGCGCTCGACCAGACGGCGATGCCCGCCAGCAGGAAGGCGGCCTGTTCCAGCGCGAAGGCGCCGGGCATAAGCTGGGCGGGCACGTGCAGCGCCGGCAGGTGGAAGGCCCAGACCACGAGGAATTCCAGTGCCGCGGCCAGCGTCACCGGCGGCGCGAAGCGTCCCAGCACCGGCAGGCCGAGCGCCAGCAGCGGCGCCGCCACCGCCACAAGCAGCATGTGCCGCAGCATGTGGCCGGGGAAGGGATCGAGGATGCGGTCCCATGCCGGCCCCCAGGCCAGCGCCAGCACCGCGAGCGCGGCGAGAAGCCACCGCCCGCGGATCACAGGCAGCTCCGGATGAAGACGGCAGGCAGGGCGTTGAAGCCGACGCCGATGGCCGAGACGATGGCCAGCAGCCAGCCCGCGTGGCCTAGGAACTCGCGCCGGTGCTCGGTGGTGGGCTGGTCGTGCACGTAGTCGAAATCGTCGAGGTAGTCCCACTGCCTCCACGCCTTCCAGCCAAGCACGACGATCGCCATCAGCGCCACCGCGGTCGCGATGAGGATGCCCGTGCGCGCCGCGTCCGGCCCGCCTGCGCGGGCGCATTGCACCGCGGTCCAGCCATAGACCACGCAGAAATGCACCGCCCAGACCGTGGGCGCGAGGATCATGTGCCAGAGGCTGGAATGCCGGTGTCCGAGCATCAGAGCATCCTCGGCAAAAGGGCGATGACGGCGATGCCGACGAGGCCCATGACCAGCTTGAAGTGCCAGAACAGCGCGGTGTTCCACAGGTCGGCGTCGTAGCGCGGTGTGAGCTTGCCGAAGACCGATCCCGCGAGGCAGTAGCCCTGCATGATCACGCCGAGCAGCGCGTGGGCGCAGAACCAGACCACCAGCGCCCACATCATCGCCGGGTAGACGTGGCTCACCGGGTCCATGTCGGGCAGCCAGACCGCGCCCACCAGCGACGTGGCCGAGCCCAGCGCCAGGACCGGGGCTGCGGCAAGCAGGAGCCGGGTGCGGGCCACGTTGCCGCGACGGTTCTGGCTGCGCGCGATGCGGGTCGCTCCCCAGCTTGCGGCGATGAGCGCGGCGGCGAGCGCGGCCAGCGCGGGATTCGCGTGGTCCGCGCCCTCGGGCGGGAAGTCGGGCCGGGCGGTCCAGTAGAAGAACATGCCGAAGATGAGGCTCGCGAAGGCGGTGCTGTCGCCCAGCATGGTGATGAACACGGCCCACCAGCCCGGCGCTTTCGCGCCCGAGACATAGGTGGGCAGACGCAGGCCGAGCCCTGCGTCCTTCATCGGCGCTTCGGGGATCTGAGCCAATAAAGCACCGTGGCGATGGCCAGCACGCCACAGACGATGGCGGGCGGGTACCAGTGGAAGGTCGGGAAGATGAACGCGCCCCCGGTGAAGACCGCGGCGACGATTGTGCACCACGCAGGGCCGGTGACCCGCGCCACGTGCTGCGGCACCGCGTCCACGGCCGAGGTCACGATGGTCTCGCGTTTGCCCTCGGGCGCGTCGGGGATGTAGAAGCGGCCCGCGTCCATGCGCTCGACCAGCTCGGGCTCGTCCCAGAGCGGGTAGCGCGAGGTGATGTAGGGCACCGACCGTGCGCCCCAGCCGGGATCGGGGACGTCATGCGCCCATTCCAGCGTGCCGCCGCCCCACGGGTTGCGCTCGGTCAGCGGCTGGCGCGATTTCGGGCGCAGCAGGTCCCAGGCGAAGACCAGCACACCGGCGGCGGTGACGAAGGCGCCGATGGTCGAGACCATGTTGAGCGCGTTCCAGCCCAGCTCCTCGGGGTAGGTGAAGACCCGGCGCGGCATGCCCTGCAGGCCGGTGACGTGCATCGGTAGGAAGCAGAGGTTGAAGCCGGTGAACATCAGCCAGAAGGCCCAGCGGCCGAGCCGGTCGGACATCTTCTTCTTGGTGATGAACGGGTAGAAGTAATAGACCCCGCCGATGATCGGGAAGATCATCCCGCCGAACAGCGTGTAATGCAGGTGCGCCACGATGAAATAGGTATCGTGCACCTGCCAGTCGAAGGGCGCAACGGCCACCATGATGCCGGTGAGCCCTCCCGCGGTGAAGATCGCCAGCGCCCCCGCGATCCAGAGCATCGGCAGGATCATCTTCACCCGGCCCACCATCAGCGTGGCGACGAAGGCGAAGAGCTGCACGCCCGTGGGGATCACCACCGCCTCGGACGCGGCCGAGAAGAAGCCCAGCGACAGCGACGGCAGCCCGGTGGTGAACATGTGGTGCACCCAGAGCCCGAAGCTCAGGAAGCCGGTGCCCACGGCCGAGAGCACGATCCACGAGTAGCCGGTGATCGGGCGGCGCGCGGCGGTGGGGACCACCATGGCGGCGATGGCGATGGAGGGCAGGAAGATGGTGTAGATCTCGGGGGGCGCCGAATCATTAAAAAAAAGCTGCCACAGCATCGGGTCGCCGCCGCGCTCGGGGTCGAAGAACGGCCAGTCGAAGCTGCGCTGCATCTCGAAGAGGAAGTCGCCCGCGATCAGCGGCGGGAAGGCGAACAGGATCATGCCGCCCACCACGAGCACGTACCACGCGTAGAGCGGCATCAGGTTGATGCGCATCCCCGGCGGGCGGCACTTGATGACGCCCACGATGAGCTCCACCGCGGCGGCGATGGAGGCAACCTCGATGAAGCTGAGGCCCAGCAGCCAGATGTCCGAGCCCGGTCCCTCGGCCTCGGTGGCGAGGGGCGGGTACATGAACCAGCCCGAGTTCGGCGCCACGTCGAAAAGCACCGAGCCCAGCACGAAGATTCCGCCGATCAGGAAGGACCAGTAGCCGTAGGCCGAGAGCCGGGGGGAGGGCATGTCACGCGCGCCAAGGAAGGCCGGCAGCAGCAGAATCGAGATCGCCTCGAACATCGGCACGGCGAAGAGGAACATCATCGCCGAGCCGTGCATGGTGAAGAACTGGTTGAAGCGGTCGGCGGAGATGAAGTCGTTGTCGGGCACCGCCAGCTGCACCCGCATCAGCAGCGCCAGCACGCCCGCGGCCAGCATGAAGGCAAAGGCGGTGAGCGAGTACCACGCGCCCACCTCGGAGTTGTTGACCGCCGACCAGTAGCGCCAGCCCTGCGGCTGCTGCCACACGGCGCGAAGCCGGTTCTCCTGCGCCCTGGCGATGGCGGGATCCACGGGCTCGTTCAGCATCTCCTCGGTCGGCGGGTAGATGCCCTGCGGCTGCGGATCGGCGGGCTCGGCGTTGCTGCGGGTGCCGCGCGGCGGGAAGGTGTCGGCGAAGTCGGTCACTCGAGACCCTCCAGGTAGGTGGCGAGGGCGGAGAGTTCCGCGTCGCTCAGGTGGTCGTAGCCGGGCATCCGGGCGCCGGGTTTCAGCGCCTCGGGGTCGCGGATCCAGCGGATCAGGGCGTCGCGCTCCATCGGCAGGATGCCGGCGGCAAGGGTGACGCGCCCGCCGAGGTGGGTGAGGTCGGGGCCGACGGTGCCGGCGGCCTCGGTGCCGCGCACCGCGTGGCAGCCGCCGCAGCCCTCGGCGTTGAAGACCGCGAGACCGCGCAGCGCCTCGGCGCTGGTGGGAATGGCGGCGGGGGCGGCCTCCTTCTCGAGCCAGGCGGCGAAATCCCCGGGTGTCATCACCACGCCCGCCAGTGCCATCAGCGCGTGGCTCTCGCCGCAGAACTCGGCGCACTGGCCGCGGTAGTCGCCGGGCACCGTGGGTTCGAGCGACATGCGGGTCTCGCGCCCGGGGATCATGTCGGTCTTGCCGCCAAGCGCGGGGATCCAGAAGGAATGGATCACTTCGCTCGCGTTCAGCGTCAGCTCGCTGCGTTGCCCGGTGGGCAGGCGCAACTCGTTGGCCGAGGCGATGGGCGTGTCGCTGCCCTCGGGCAGGTAGTCGACCCGCCACCACCACGACTCGCCGGTGATGCGCACGGTGAGGTTCTCGCCCGGTTCGCGCTGCTTCGGCATCTCGGACAGCGCGAAGCTCAGCAGCGCGGCAAGCACGACGGTGGGGAAGACGATGCCGCCGCCGATGATCAGCGCCTCGGCGGCGCGGGGCGACAGCGGCTGCGGCCTGATGCGGGTCACGTAGAAGAAGAGGCCGTTCATCAACAGCCAGAGCACCACCGCGCCGCCCAGCATCCACCAGAAGAGCGTGGCGAGCACCTCGGCATCACGGCCGGCGGGGGCGAGGACGGATTGCTCTCCGCTGCAGGCCGAAAGCAGCAGCGCGGCGCAGAGAAGGCCGGGACGGGCGGCGCTCACGCGCGCAGTGCCGTCTGGGAGACCCGCGACGGGGGGGCCGGTCGCGGAGTCTGCCGGTGACTCGTCCCGCAGGCGCGCGGCCCTTTGCGGATTGCTCCGGCCGTGTCCTTGATGTCCGTCAAATGCGTCCCCGTTCGCTGGCTGTGCCGCAGTGCGGCATGGCGCTTGGCACCTTTGCCTCGTTTCGTGCGTAACGCGGCATGGCCGGGTTTGGTTCCACGGCGATCGCGGACCATGGGGTGCAGGCACTGCATTGGATAGGCGCCCGGGGCAGGGCGTGGGACGGGGCCGGAATCCGGCACAAACCGCTAAGAATCGGGTGAATCGGCACAATCGCGCGACCGGTTCCGAGGCGCGGGCAGGGTGCCGCTGACCCTGCGGTTGAAGATCGGTCGGAAAGATATGTGGGATTGACGGGTTTTTCGGCGGCGCAGAAACACGACCCGGTGAACAGGCTTCAATCCTGTGTGAAAAACCAGTGTTTACCCGATGTCGCGGCGATCCGTCGCAGAGAAATGCTGCGGTGCGGAAGGTAGTCCGTGCCCCACCACTTGCGATCCGGTCTGTCGACGTCTCCCCCCTGTCGACAGGGCGTCGGACACAGAAGAGGCAGACAATTGTTCACAATAAGAAAACCGCTCCTGGCAGCGGCCGGAGCCCTGTTGCTCACCGGTTGCCAGTACAATGTCCTGTCACCGCAGGGCTGGGTCGGCGAGCAGCAGCGGGACCTGCTGATCCTCTCCACCCTTCTGATGCTCATCGTCATCGTTCCGGTGCTTTTCATGTCGGTGTACTTCCCCCTGAAGTACCGTGCCGACCGTGAGAACACCTCGGATTACGATCCCGAGTTCGAGCACTCCAACAAGCTCGAGGCCGTGGTGTGGGGTGTGCCGATCCTGATCATCGTCGTCCTCGGCTACTACACCGCCGTCTATACGCACCGGCTCGATCCGTACCGCCCGCTCGACTATCTCGATGCCGGTGAGCCGATCGAGGTGCAGGCCGTGTCGCTCGACTGGAAATGGCTCTTCATCTACCCCGAACTCGGCGTCGCCTCGGTCAACGAGCTGGCGATCCCGGCGGGCCGCCCGGTGAACTTCAGCCTGACCTCCTCGACCGTGATGAACACGCTCTCGATCCCCGCGCTTGGCGGCATGGTCTATTCCATGGCCGGCATGGAGACCAAGCTGCACCTGATCGCGGACAGTGAAGGCACCTACGAAGGCCGTTCGGCGCATTACTCGGGCCCGGGCT
>NZ_JAATOS010000018.1:0-31974 GCF_011806505.1 Salipiger sp. HF18
TCTCCGTCTCAGGTTTCAGGTGTCGCAACCCAAACCTACTCCGAAGATCGACGATGACCGCCAGCCTCGCGATCAGCGACGCTCGCGGCTTCCTACACCACGCCGCGGGGCACTATCGTGCCGGGTGCTGGTCCTGCCAATTTATCCTCCGACGGGGCTTGAACCCGGCACGTCCGTGACGCCGCGTTTCAGTATGCTGAGCATGACAAGGAAAGCTTGCGCCGGTGTGGTGGTAGGACAAGAGCGAGGCATAGCGAGTCCTTACATCTGTCAAAAATGGTGCCCCGCGTGGAAGGGACTTGGGCACCAGTCTGCGTGGCGAACTGGTGCAGGGACTTCTGGATTACCTTTACGCCCCCCCGTTCCTCCAGAACGCTGATTGATGTCAGTCTTTCAGCAATTTGCAAACTTCGCTGGAAAACTGTGCCCACCGAAGTCACGCTCGTCGGACTGAATTCCCTCCGGCGATGATCCGACGGATCAGTGCCGCAGCTGCGCGGTGCTTTACGGCATCAGCTTCGGACCCTATCGCGTTCTCATGGGTTGCAGCAGCATCCGTGAGGACACCCATAATTTCTTTCTCGGGCAAAATCTGTGCGTCATTCAGCGCGAGAAGCAGGGCTTCGCAGATGGTAAGCGCGGCCATTCCTGAATACATTTGGTCGTCCGTCATGGGGTGTTGACCTTTCCGCCAAGTGCGACGCGGGAGGTACGCGTGCTGCTTGCGAAGCAGACTTGCAAGGAATCTGCTATGCTGTGCTGATGGACATCAGTCCCACGGGCGATTTCTTTTGCTAGGTCTTCGCCGACTGCCGAAGAGGGACAGATGATCGACAACACACCGCTTGTCCGCAAGCTTGGCGCATTCGTCGCCCTGTCAGACCCCGAATTGTCGGTGCTTGCGTCCTTGCACAAGCGCCGACGTACGTTCGTGGCGGGACGCGATCTTGTCCATCAGGGGCAATCGGATCAGGCTGCCTATATCCTCGCCTCTGGCTGGGCCTGTTCCTACAAGCTTCTTGAGGATGGTCAGCGGCAGATCGTAGATTTCCAGATCCCCGGCGATTTCCTCGGGCTTCGCAGTGTGCTTTTGAACGTGTCGGATCACAGCATCGAGCCCGTGACGGACGTTGAGGTGACGGAAATCCTTGTCACCGACCTTCTGAACGCATTTGCGCAAACGCCCCGGCTGGCCACCGCGGTTTTGTGGGCCGCGTCCCGCGACGAGGCGATGGTGGTCGAGCATCTGGTGGATTTGGGACGCCGCGATGCGGCCGAACGCATGGCGCATTTCCTGCTGGAGCTTGGTGCCAGGCTTGCCTTGGTCGGATTGGGGAGCAAGGACGGCTATGCCTGTCCGCTGACGCAATACCTTCTGGCTGACGCGCTTGGGCTGAGTGCCGTCCACGTCAACCGGGTGTTGAGGCAGTTGCGCGAAGCAGAAATGGTCACGTTTCGGGACGGGTTCGTCGCGTTCGACAATTATGATCAACTGGTCAATTTCGCCGGGTTCGAATTGTCTTACATGGATCAGAAAGGGCCACTTCTCCGTTAAAGTCGTGCTGTATTTGCCTGCCGTCAGATGCGACCCAGCAGCATCAGGATGACCACGATGATCAGAATCGTGCCAAGAACACCGGTTCCGGCATGACCGAAGCCGTAGCCATAGCCGCCGAAGCGCCCGCTGAACCCGCCGAGCAGAAAAATGACAAGAATGATAATCAGGATCGTACCGACTGACATAGCGATTTCTCCTTTGGTGGGGCGCGCTCGTCATGCAAGACGCTCCGATGGTGGTATTGTCGGTAAGAGGTCGTTTCAGTTCCCCTCGATGGTCACGCCATGCTCGTTGATGTCGATGTCGATGCCGCTTTGGCGTTCCTGATAGTAAAAATAGCCTGCGCCGATGAGGCAGACCGCGAGGACTCCGATCAAGACGAGAAGAAGATTTCGGCTCATTGGAACGGCTTTGTCAGGTTGTCATCCGTTTCCCAACGACGGCTGCTTAGGCCGCTTTTCAGGCGGTGAGCTTGGCGGTGTATTCGTCCCACAGATCGAAGGCATCTGACCGGGCGTGGCGGTAGGACTTGGCGGAGAGACGATGGCGCTTTGGCCTGAACAACGCGGCCGCCTGATCATGAACCGAGAGGAACAGCTGGGCATGGCCGGGTGACTTGAACCGGCCGATGATCTTTTCGCGGCGCCTCGTATGGCGATGGCTGGCTTCGGAACGGCTGTTGAGTCCCTTGTGCTGGCGGTGGTCGACGCCCGGCGCGATTTCGGCCTTCGCCGCCGCGTATGAACCGAGTTTGTCGGTCAACAGGACACGTAGCATGCCCCAGCGCCGAAAAAGCTTGAGAAAGAAGCGCTTTGCAGCATCCTTGTTCCGCCGCGGCTGGATAAGGATATCGAGAACGTCGCCGTTCGCGTCCACCGCACGCCACAGCCAATGGGCCTTGCCGTTCATCCGGATGACGACCTCGTCGAGATACCATTTGTCCGCAGAAGCCGGACGGCCCCGCCGGATGCTTGCGGCAAATTGATGGCCAAAGCGGCCAACCCAGCCGCGGATCGTCTCATAGGAAACCGTGACGCCGCGCTCAGCCAGGAGATCCTCGACGTCGCGCAGGCTCAGGGCGAAACGGTGATACGCCCAAACGGCATAGCTGATGACGCTTCGCGGGAAGCGGAACCTTTGATCCGGTACAAGTCTTCGACGTTCAGCATGAGATCAGGCTACCGCCATCTGGAGTGCCCGGCAACTTGACAGTGCCCTTTCATCGGCTGATTTAGAAGGGAAAGAACATCGGAATTGCTAGGACTGCGGCGGCCCCCACGATGATGTTCATCGGCAGGCCGATCTTGATGAAGTCCATGAACTTGTAGTTGCCCGCACCATAAACCAGTGTGTTGGTCTGATAGCCGATCGGGGTCGCGAAGCTTGCGCTCGCTCCGAACATGACTGCGACAACGAAGGAGCGTGGATCAACCCCGATCTGGTCCGCCAGTCCGATCGCCAGGGGGGTCACGACGACCGCGACCGCGCTGTTGGTGACTGCCTCGGTCAAGATTGACGCAAGCAGATAGACCGCTGCCAGAGCGACGATCGGGGGCATGTCCGCAAGCGGCGGCGCAATGGCACTGACGATCAGGGCAATCGCGCCCGAGTGCTGCAGCCCCGCACCGACCACCAGCATCGAGAAGATCAGAACGAGCACGCCCGCGTCGATGGAACTCCAGGCCTCATCGTTGTCGATGCAGCGCAGGGCAAGGATGAAGGCCACGGCGACGAGGGAAACAAGGCTGATGTCCGCCACACCGATGGCGGCCAGGGTCACCACTGCAAACAGCGCCGTAAGCGCGAGTGGGGCCTTGCCGCGTCGAAAGGGGCGACCTCCGGCCATCGTGACGCCAGCCAGGTCTCCGGCCTCGATCAGGCGGGCGTAGCTTTCGTCGGTTCCCTCCAGTAGCAGTTTGTCCGCAGGTCTGAGGAGCGTGGTCGAGAGGTCGGGGCCGAGGCTTTCCCCGTGGCGATGTGCCCCCAGGACACGCATGCCATACCTGAACCCGATGGTCAGTTGCGCGATCCGTACTCCGCGGTTGCGATGCGCCAGTGTGACGATCGCCTCTGCGACTGCGGTTTCCGAGTTTTCCCTGGTTGACGGTCCCTGACGCAGTCCGACATCCCATCCTTTCCTGTTTCTCAACGTCAGAAGTTCGGAGGTGCGGATAACCGCTATTAGCCGGTCACCAGTAGCAAGGATGTGTTTGAGCACGTCGTCACGCCTAACCACCGCACCGGAACGTATCCCGACCACCGTCACTCCCGGACGGGTCAGATCATCGATATCCCCCAAGGAGTGACTTAGTCCCCAGAAATCATCCTTTGGACGCAACTCGGTCAGGAAGTCCGCCTCACCTGCCGCACCCAGATCCGTCTGATCCTTGCGGTTGGGAAGCAGAAGCGGGCCGAGTAGCAGCAGGGTCAATCCTCCGGTGGCCGCGGCCACCATACCGACCGGTGTGATTTCCAGAATCGAGAAGGGCGCCAGCCCGATCTCTCTGGCAACGCCATCGACCAGCAGATTGGTCGAGGTTCCGATCAGCGTGCAGGTCCCGCCGAGCACCGCCATGTAAGAGAGCGGGATCAACAGACGCGTCGCTGCGAGGCCGAGGCTTTGGGCCAGTCTTATTGCGACCGGGATCAGTACCAGGACGACAGGTGTGTTGTTCATGAGCGCCGAGGCCACGAGGGTCGAAGCCAGAAATACGCCCGTAGCCACAATGGGGCGCTGGCCGGCGCCGGCGACGACCCGGTTTGCCAGTGCATCGAGCAACCCGGTGCGGACGAGGGCGCCGCTGAGGATGAACATTGCGGCGATGGTGATCGGTGCGGGATTTGAAAAGACCGATAGAACGGTGTCTTGCGGCACCAGTCCAAAAACGGCAAACAACGCCGCGACCGCAGCGGCCGTCACTTCGGGGGCGAACCGCTCGTAAAGGAAACCTGCGAAGAGAACCAGAAGAAGCGCGAGCGCAAGATAAGGCTCAAAGGTGTGGAGTTGCGTCATTTCGGGGTCTCCAGTGCATTGACGGCGGAGAGATCCTGACGTCGCGCAATATGTGGTCTTTCGTTCTCGCTCGACCCCGAAAACCGGCGCGGGGCGCTCCTCGATCGGTCCCCGCGGACCGGGGGCGCGGTGATCAGTGCACGATGACCGCGTGGCGCACCTCGACTGTCATGCTTCGCTGGGTGTTTCCCCGCCCCGTGAAGCTCCCGGTGACCGGGACGACCTGATGAATGCCGCGGGCGACCGCCACGGGAATGAGGTTCTTTGATCCGACGCTCCGGTTTGTAGGGTCGAACGCGACCCAGCCGGCACCGGGAATGAAGACTTCGGCCCAGGCATGGGTAGAACCCGCCCCTTCGGACCCGACAAGGTGCGTTTCAGGATCGAAGAGGTAGCCGGAAACGATGCGCGCCCCCAAACTGAGTGTGCGCGCGGCTTCGGCAAACAACACCGCAAAATCACGGCACGAGCCCCAACCGCGAGAAAGTGTTTGCAGTGGCGACTGCGTCCCTTCCATCTCTCGCCCCTGATATGAGATCTGCGTCGACACCCCGTTTGCGATATCCTTGAGCAGAGACAATGTATCCGTGGGGCGTTGAAAGACGAAGCCCTCGACCCAGCTGGAAAACCTGCCGTCAGGGTCAGGATATTGTGGCGCCGTCAGGGCGCCGAGATCGGCCCAGTCGTCGCCTGAATAAAGGAAGGGAAAGCTGATCGCCTCCGCCGCTATGGCGAATACCGGCCAGACCGCAGCGGTCAGATCGACCGTTGCACGGCTTTCGATGATCAGATGATCGCTCGGCTGACTGAACTGCGCCGTGGCGACCGCATTGCCCGTAACGTCATGGGCCCAGGTGATATCGGCATGGGGCGTGAGGGTGATCTCATGCGACACCAGCCGCAGCTCTCGTGCTTCGCGTGGGCGCAGCATCATGCGATGCGGTCCAAGCAGAACGGGTTCGCCGTAGCGGTATTCGGTCTTGTGATAGGTCGTCAGCGTGGTCACGTTAGGTGCCTTTCGGCTGCAATGCGGTCACCCGGCGTCGGGTCGGTTGAGTGGCTTCGGTTGGACAGGCAGTCAGTCCGGCGGGATCGGGAGCGCAGAGCTGTCGATTTCGGCTGCCGCCTCAGTTGACGCGATGGGGCCGAGAGTCAGGGTCAGGTCGTGAGACCCGCCGTCGAGCGGCAGGAACACCACCGGCCCGGCCGTGATGGGCTGGCCATCCAGCGGGGCTCTCGGATGATCCGCTCTCACGATCCGGATCCTGCACGACGTGCCCGCCACCCTCAGCGTCATGGAAAACCCCGGCCAGTCGGGTGGTATGGCGGGGGCGATCCGCAGGCGGTCGCCGTTCCGGGTCACGCCGAGGATACCTTCGACGGCCGCGCGGTGCATCCACGCGGCCGAGCCCGTGTACCAGCTCCAGCCGCCGCGTCCGATATGCGGTGCAACGGAATAGACATCGGCGGCCACGGCGTAGGGTTCCGTCCTGTAGCGCTGTACGTCCTCGGGCGTCCGGGCGTGATTGATCGGATTGAGCATCGCGAAGAGCTCCGCAGCGCGCGCTCCATTCCCCAGTCGCGCCCAAGCCAGAATGGCCCACATCGCGGCATGGCTGTACTGCCCGCCATTCTCGCGCAGCCCCGGCGGATAGCCGGCGATGTAGCCCGGGTCCTGCGAGCCCGAGTCGGGACCGATCCCGAAGGGCGGCGTGAACAGCCGCGCCAGATCATTTTCGCGATCGACCAGAAGGCAGTCGACGGACTCCATCGAGCGCCGCGCGCGATCGGGATCTGCCTGTCCGGAAAGCACCGCCCAGCTTTGCGGGATCGAGTCGATGCAACAGGCCGGGGAGCCGGCCGCCCCCAGCCATGTTCCGTCATCGAAGGTCGCGCGGCGGTACCAGTCTCCATCCCAGGTATTGGTCTCCATGGAGAGGCGCAGCGTTTCGGCCTGCTCGCGCCAGCGCCGTGCCCGGGCCGGATCGCGCTTTTCCGCAAGCGGCACGAAGGCGCCGAGCGTCTGCAGCAGCAGCCAGCCCAGCCAGACGCTTTCGCCGCGGCCGGCGGCGCCGACGCGGTTCATCCCGTCGTTCCAGTCGCCGCTGCCGATCAATGGCAGACCGTGCTCCCCGGTCAGGCTGAGCGCGCGGTCCAGTCCCAGGGCACAGTGATCGAACAGCGACGCGCCGTGGCCTGCATCGTCGGGCAGGAAGAATGCGTCGTGCTCGCTCTCTCCGAGGCGATGTCCTTCGAGGAAGGGCACCTGTTCGTCCAGAACCGCCCTGTCGCCCGTAGACGTCACATAGGCGGCGACAGCATGGCCGAGCCAAACGCAATCGTCGGAAATACGCGTCCGCACCCCCTGGCCGGTATGCGGCAGCCACCAGTGCTGCACGTCGCCTTCCGGGAACTGGCGGGCGGCGGCCCGCAGCAGATGCGCGCGGGTGCGGTCGGGGCGCGTCAGCATGAAGGACATGTTGTCCTGCAGCTGGTCGCGGAACCCGTAGGCGCCGCTTGCCTGGTAGAAGGCCGCACGCGCCTCGATCCGGCAGGCGAGCGCCTGATAGGGCAACCAGCCGTTGACCATGATATCCATCGCCCGGTCCGGCGTCTCGATCCGGAGATCGCCCAGCGTGTCGTCCCAATAGGTCTGTACCGCGGCCAGTTCGGCCTGCATGTCGGCGGACCGCAGCCTTTTCAGAAGCGGGACGACCGCCGCCGCGTCTGCGCATTGGCCAAGGAGATGGACGAGCTCGATGCTTTCACCAGGGGCCAGGGTCAGGGTCTTCATCATCGCGAGGCAGGGATCGAGCCCCGCACCGACCCGCCCCGACATGACGGCGCCCCGGCGTAGTGCGGCGGGATCGGCATGGCTGCCGCCCGAGCCCAGAAATTCGGTGCGATCTCCTGTCCAGGCCTCGGCCGGACCGGAAGGCGCGTTGAGCGCCGCGAACATCACCCGGCCGGGAAAGGCGGTGTTCCACGGATTCTGGACCAGAAGCGCGCCAGTTTCCGGCTCGTGCGAGGTCACGAGGAACGGGGCCGAGGCGGCGCGCGATTGACCCATGACGGGTTCGCTATAGGTGACGACGCTTAGCCTCCGGGGCTGCGTCCCTGTATTGCGCAGGAACAGCCGCGAGACCCTGACCGGATCGGCGCGCGGCACGAACTGGACCAATTCGCAGTCGATGCCATTCGCCTGATGCTCGAACTGGCTGTAGCCGAAGCCGTGTCGCACGATGTGCGGACCGGCCCCTGCAGAGAGCGGCAGAGGGTGCGCAGTCGGTGAAAACAACACGCCGCTGTCGTCGTCTCGGATGTAGATTGCCTCGCCCGGAGGGTCTGCCACAGCATCATTGGACCAGGGCGTTAGCTGGTTGTCGCGGCTGTTCTCGGCCCAGGTAAAACCGCTGCCGCTGGCCGACACCTGGAATCCGAAGTCCGGATTGGCGATCACGTTGATCCATGGGGCAGGCGTACTGTCCGGTCGGCCAAGGCGGATGACATACTCTCGCCCCTCCCGGTCGAACCCGCCTATACCATTGAAGAACTCGAGTTCCGGGCGGTCGGACAGCGGCCTGGCCTCGTCCCGCTGCGGAGCGTTCCTCTCCCGTCTGTTCGCGCGCAGTCGGAGCGCATTGGCGGGTTGCGGGGCGGGGCCAATCTGTCGCGTGTCTGCGGTCATGGTGTCAGCCGTAACGGGATCGGCAAGAAGGGTGTCGAGCTGTTCGCCGATCATGCCGCGCCGGGCCAGCATCACCACCCGCGCCGCAGCCAGGAGAAGCGCCCGCGTATCTGGTGCGATCAGGTCGGAGCGCAGCGCAAATACGGCGCCCCGGACCGGTCGCGTGTCGTCGCCGGGACGGGAATGGCTGCTGCGCAAGGCGATGTCGATGGCGGTCTGCAGATCCTTGACATAGGAGGCAGGGTGCTCGTTGAGGATCACCAGATCGACCGCAAGCTGCCTTCCCAGCCAGTACTCGTGGGCCTGTAGCAAGGCACGAACCTGTCCGATATCGGCGGGATCGTCGATGCGCAGCACCACGATCGGCAAATCGCCGGAAATCGCGAGCGGCCAAAGGCCGGATTGACGTCCGGCGCCCCGTATCAAGGTGGCAGACGGCAGGCGGAAACGGCGATCATGATAGAGGACAGGGGCGGCCAGGCGTTGGAAGTCGGCGGCTTCGGTCGGCGAGATGCCTAGATGGCGCAATTGCACCTGAGCCTGGGTCCAGGCCAGGGTCCGTGCGCGGTCATAGGCGCTGCGGTCGTGATGCCGGTCGATCAGATCCATCAGCGCTTCGCGGCTGTCGGCAGCCACCATCCAGACCAGGATCCGGGCGGTGCGCCCAGGCGCGATCAGGAGCCGGTCGCGCAATGCAAAAACCGGATCCAACACCGTGCCAGTGGTCCCGGCAAGAGGAGCCGGATCGGTTATGACGTGCGGTTGGGTCTGATCATGATCGCGGCCGAAAGCGCTGTTGCGATCGCTGTCATATTGCAGCGGCGCGACGGTCGTCCCCTCGACCACGGTGAACTGCGCCACCCAGATTTCCGGTTCCTCTGGGCTGCGCCGCCTGCGCCACGCAATCAACGCGCCGTATTCGGGCAGAAACTCGGTCTGAACGAACATCCGCGAGAAGGCCGGGTGCGCCTGTTCGGAGGCCGGATCCGCCAGCGTTAATTCGACGTAGGACGTTACGTCCAGTTCCCGGGGTTTGCGCCCGCCATTGGTCACCGACAGGCGTCGCACCTCCGCATCCGCCTCGCCCGAGACGAGAACATCCAGCACCGCTTCGAGCTGGCCGGTCCGGGCGGTGAAAGTCGCGTGATCCTCGAAGAACTGCACGTCCTCCGCGTCGGCGGTATCCGGCGCGCCAGGTCCGAACCTCTGGTCAGAGCCGTCCGAGAGATTCCGGATGTGGAGGATGGCGCCATGCGGATCCCGGGTCGCGTCCTCGCGCCAGCGGGTGAGCGCGATATCGCCCCAGCGGCTGTAACTGCCGCCCGTGGCGGTCAGCATCACCGCGTAGCGTCCATTCGACATGAGATGGGTGACCTTGGGTCCGCCCGGGCAACCGGCGATACGGCGGCCCCGGTCCGCCTCCGATGTCGTGGACCCGCGGGGCGTGGCGTCCTCAAGCGGCGGCAAGGCACGGTCGATATCACGGGGAAGCCGTTCCTGCAGAAGCAGTTCGCTGGCATGGATCATCGGTTCATGGTGGAACCTCTGGCGCATCAGGCCGCCGGTCAGGGCGTTGGCGATGGCCACGATGGTCATCCCCTGATGATGGGCCATGTAGCTTTGCACCACGGCAACGCGGCGGCCCGGCAGCACACGGTCGGGGGTGAAGTCGAGTGCTTCATAGAAGCCACAGAGCCCAAGCCCACCTATAGCCTCCAGGTCCTCGTAGTTCCGCCGTGCAGCACCGGGATTCAGCATCGCGGCCAGCCCAGTCGCATAGGGCGCGACCACCAGATTCCCCGCAAGCCCGCGCTTGAGCCCAAGTCCCGGCACACCGAAGGTGGAATACTGATAGTTGAAATCCACATCCCGTGCGTTGAAGCCGGATTCCGAAATGCCCCACGGGACGCCTTGGGCCCGTCCGTAGGCGATCTGTCTCTCGACGACCAGTCGACAGGTGTGACCCAGCTGACCGCCTTCGGGTTCTTGCATCACAAGTCCAGGCATCAGGTATTCGAATATCGAGCCGGCCCAGGAGACGAGAACGGCGCCGCCACGGGTTGCGGTGACCGTCCGCCCCAGACGGAACCAGTGACGCAGCGGCAGATCCTGTTTGGCGACGGCGAAGAGACTGGCCAGACGCGCCTCGGAGGCCAGGAGGTCATAGCAGGACGGGTCGAGAGTGTTCTCGTGGGTCGAGTAGCCGATGGACAGCAGCTTGCGCTCGGGGTCGAGCAGGAAGCCGAAGTCCATGTCCACTGCGAGCCTGCGGGCCTGCGCTCCCAGCCGATGCAATTCTGCGGCCAGGGCGGCATGGTCGGCCTCGCTCAATGCGGCATCTGTCGCGGCTTCAGCCAAGCCGTCGCGAAGCAAGGACAGCCATCGGGGGGCATGGGAGGGCATAGCCTCCGGCGTCGGAGTGGCAAGTTCGGCCTTGGCCGCCAGGCGTTGCAGGAAGGGCCAGTTCACTTCAGCCTGTTTCAGGCCATCGCGTAGCGATCCGATCGCCTCGGAGCAGGAGGCACTGAGCGGGGACTTTAGCCGCTCTGCGTCACGCTCCACCAGATCAAGAAGATTGGTCAGCCCCTGAGATCTCTGAAGTGGCGTCGCGCCGGAATGCGCGGCCCAGTCCTCGCAGGCGTTGGCCAGTGCGATCAGGTGGCCGGCCAGATTGCCGCTGTCCACCGACGAGACATAGGGCGGGTCGAGAACCCTGCAGTCTCGCGTGTCGTACCAGTTGTAGAAATGCCCCTTGACACGCGGCAGCGTTTGCATCGTGCCAAGGGTCGCGGCGATCCGGTTGGTTGTCTGACGCAGGCCGATCCAGCCGAGATCGCAGGCCGTGACAGTGGACAGCAGGTAAAGCCCCATATTTGTGGGCGACGTGCGGTGCGCAAGCGTCGCGTGTGGCTGCTCCTGAAAGTTGTCGGGGGGCAGATGGCTGTCTTCTGGCGTGACGAAGGTCTCGAAATAGTGCCATGTCCTGCGTGCGATCAGGCGCAATTCTTGGGCGTCCTGCGGGGTAAGGGCGGCGTCGGGTTGTGCGCGGGAAGGCTGACTGACCCGAAAGGCGATGAGCGGCGCGGCAAGCCAGAGGGCTGCAAAGGGCAGGATCAGGGGGAGCGAACCGGGGGCGGACAAGCCGGCCAGGCCTGTGGCTGACAGTCCCAGCAGGATCCCCGGCGCCATGGCCCGTAAGAATCCCCGCAGATCGGGGCGCGGAGCGGCCGAGGCCGAGGCCGCAGTGGTCCATTCCAGGAGATGCCGCCGTGAAACCGTCAGTCGCCAAAGTGTGCGGGCGATGGCATCGAGCGCGCGCCAGGCGGCGTCGGCGAGAAAGCTGACCGCCAGCCCGGTTTGCAGCACAGCGAGCGACAGGTCTTCCTGCATCAGGCGCAGGTGGTTGCCCATGTGAAGGCGGCGCTGATGCGGAACGGCGGAAAGGGCTGCGTGCAGGAAAGCGGGCAGGCTCAGGGCGACCAGCGCCAGAGCCGTCGCCAGCAAGGCCGCCGGGCCAGGCAGAAGCCACCCCAGTGTCAACAGGACAAGCGTAGCCGGGGCCAACAACGAGCGGCGCAGCGTATCCAGCACCTTGACCCGTCCCAGCGCGCCCAGCCCGCCTTTCCGGCCAAGCCAGGGCAGCAGTTGCCAGTCGCCGCGACACCAGCGATGGATGCGCCGCGCGGCGAGGTCCTGCCGGTCGGGGAAGGACTCGATCAGTTCCACGTCGGAGACGAGCCCGGCCCGGGCGAAGATGCCTTCAAGCAGGTCATGGCTGAGAAGGGCGTTTTCGGGCACGCGCCCGGCCATCGCCTCCTGGAAGACATCGACGTCGTAGATGCCCTTGCCGGTAAATGAGCCCTCGCCGAAGAGATCCTGATAGACGTCCGACGCAGCTGCAGCGTAGGGATCCATCCCGCCCGGACCCGAGGTCGCGCGCTGAAACGCCGTGCCGTGCCGTGCCGGGCTCAGGGCGGGCGTGATCCTCGGCTGTAGAATGGCGTGACCAGCACTGACCCGGCTGAGGGCCGGATCGAAGATCGGCTGGTTCAGCGGGTGCGCCATCTTGCCGATCAGCCGCAGGCCCGCGTCACGCGGCATCCGGGTGTCGGAATCGAGCGTCAGGACGTAGCGCACTTCGGGGGGCACGGCTGGCACATGACCATCTGCCGTCCGGTAGTCGGTATCATCGGCACCGCGCAACAGACGGTTGAGATCGTGCAGCTTGCCGCGTTTGCGTTCCCATCCCATCCAAATCTGTTCGGCGGCGTTGTAACGGCGGTCACGATGCAGGTGCAGAAAGCGGGCACCGGCGGGACCCGCGCCGTAGACCTGGTTCAGTCTGGCAATCTCGAGTTCGATCAATGCGATAAGCGGCGCATCTTCCTGCATGTGCTGTCCGGGGGCATCCAGTCCATCGGTCAGGATGGCAAAAGTGACGTCTCCGTGTGCGCCCGAGAGATAATGTACCTCCAGCCCTTCGAGCTGTTCGGTCAGGTCTGCGCCATTTGTCAGCATTGTCGGCACAACCACGAGCGTGCGCAGTGAAGACGGCACGCCGCTCTCAAGTGCCAGTCCCGGCAGTGCCGTGGCAGGTACGGCCCAGGCCACCATGCGATCAACGATAAGTTGAGCGACGGCACTGGCCGGGATGCCCGCTGCGAGAAGCCAGAGCGCAAGCACAGTCCACGACACGGATGGGTCGGAAAGAGCCACCAGACTCCATGCGCTCAGCGCGATTAGCCCAAGAGTGACACAAAGAATGCTGCCAAGGTATCCTGCGAGACCGGGTCGGAACTGCGGGCGGTGCCATCCTCTGTAGCGATAGCCGACCTGGCGTTCGAACGCCTCCCGGCCCTCGGCGAGGAGATGCCAGCCCGGGTCGCTCCTCCGCAGGATTTCCGCCTCGGAAATCCGGTCGCCATCCGCCTCCGGTGCAGCCACCGCCGTCGCCAGCACCTGCTCGGCCAGATCCAATTCGCTGTGGTCACTGTGACGAGCGAGATCCTCGAGTGCATCGCGGTACAGGTTGCGGCTGGCGAAATCCATCGCGGAAAATCCCGGATGCTCCCGCAGCTTCGCATCGACCAGGCTGACACTTTCAAAGAGCTCCGGCCAGTCCGTCTCAGCGATCGTGCGCAGGCTGGTGACGACGTTTCGAACGGTGACGTTCGAGGCGCCCTGACGCTCCTGTGCATGCCGGACTGCCAGATCGACATTCGACCCCTGCCTGATCAGCCGATCCTCCAGCCAACCGATGGCCGGTGTCGTGACAGGGTCGCAATCACGTAGCCGCTTCGCCAACTGCGCGGCAAAGATCTCGGAAAGTGGCTCGGACGTGCCAATATCTGCAGGCATTCCGATCCCGGTCTGGCCGGCCTCCAGGAGCCGATCCGCAAGGGCATCCGCCGACAGGCGCATCCTGTGAGCGAAGGTGATCTGGTCGGCCAGCCGCCGCAGGTTTTCCAGAAGGACGAGGCGGAGCGTTATCGGAACCGCCCAGAGCTCTCCAATGGTCAGGGGCTGCACCTCCTGATAGGCGTGCAGAAAGCGGGACAGTGCGGGGGCATCGAGATGGCTGTCCGTATGCGCGACATAGGCCCAGATCAATTCGAACACTCGCGGATAACCGTGAAACGGCCCTTGGGCGAGTTTCGGCAGAAGCCTGTAGTAGCTGGGCGGCAAGTCCGTACGGCAGTCGCGCACCTGCGCCTCGACCCTGTGAAAATTGTCCACCAGCCATTGGGCGGCCGGGACAATAGGTTTTCCCGCCGCCAACTCTGAGAGACAGGCCTTGCGAGTGGCCCTCAGCGCCGTCGCATTATCGTCCAGTCGCTGGCGCAGTGATGCGACACGCGGTGCAGAGGCGCAGATACGCTGCACCGCGGCCAGGCTGGCGGCATGTTGCTCCAGCCTTTCGATACCGAAAAGCTCCGCGCGCACCGGCGCGACGCTCTTCCAGGGTGAGGTGCGGGTGCCGCGGAGGTTGAGTTGAGGTAGCGCCCAGGCACTCATTCTAGAATCCTGTCGGCAAGTGGGCAATTTTGCCGACTTGCCGCTTGGCTGCGCGATCTGCGACCAGGCCAAGGCGATCACACAAGACGAGCCGGATCAGGCCTTTTTCCCCTTCGGCTTTGTATCGATCGTCAGGCCCTTGCTGAAGGACGGCGCCGGCGCCGGATCAGCCTTCTTCTGCTTCGGTTTCTTGTCTTCTCGGCCGCGACGGCTTTTGCCCTTCGCCATGGTGTTCTCCTAAGTGCCTTGTGTACGTGGGAAATTCTCTAGCCTCGATGAGGCGAAAACCGCATGCGTCGCGGGCCAGGATTCCGAGGGCCACGCAGGTCCGCATCGGTGCGATTTGAGAGTATCGCCGAGGTCAGCCGCTTCCATGCTGATCCAGATCAGCGTTCGGCGAAGAGTTTTTTGCTGTGTGTCTCTATGAATGGTCCTGAGACAAGTCTGAAGTCGTATCCAGCGTCTTGCTCTCGAGCGTGACCTCGATGCGGGAGCGTCGTTCCCTCGGCGCCAGTTCCTTCCGGGGCTTTCCCTCCTTGTCCCTCTGGTCGGCGACCTTGTCCTGCAGCTTGTAGTTCATCGGGCGACCCCGTTTGCCGAGATAGACCGTCGCGTTCACAGGCGCGGCGAAGTGCTTGGCTGGATCTGTCGCGGCGATTAGCAGCTTCGGCACCTCCTCGAGTGCTTTCTTCCTTCGCTCTCCCTTCCTCCAGCTGATCAGATGTCTTCCCTCACCGTCATGACAACGCAGCCAGTCGCGCTGATCGTTGAACTCGCCGTTGGCGAAGATCTGCTGCGGCGCGAAGTGCTTGCGCAGCAACTCCGACATCTGGACACGGCGGAGAGCGAGATCCAGATCGTCCTTCACCATGCTGGCGCGGGGGTAGATGTCGACTGAGAGCTCGAAGCCCAAGACCCGGTGCTCGGCTCGACCGTCCTCGATGGGGACGCCGTAGCGGCAGGCGAGAAGGTCGAGGACTTTCGAGAGCCGTGGCAGCGTCGGGTCCTGCATCGTGAGCTTCATCTCGCGGGTGTAACGATCTCCGCCCCTTTTGAGAGGCTCGACTTTCACGCCGCCGAGCGTCGGCTGGTTGAGGCGGCTTTTGATCGCCCTGCCGATCTTCGTGGTGGCGTTCTTCTTGGGAAAGGTCACCGCGATCGCGATCCAGTCGAGCAAGGCGTCGAACTTGTAGCTCTTCAGGGCAAGGGCCGGAGTTGCCAACAGTCTGCCGTTCGTGACGGACTGTTTGCTGGTGTGTAGCTCCAAGTCATAGGGCAGGGACCTCTCGTCGGCGGGAATCGCGTCGACGTCACGCTTCTGCGTCGTGACGATCGGAACCTCGAATGTTGTCGTCGCCACGTGCAGACCTCGCTCCTCTGGAGGCAGCGACTTATGCCGGGCGTCAACGTTCTCAAGAGGCAAGCATCAGAAAAACCTCATCTTTCTTGGGCATGCTGCAGAGCCCGCGCCAGAGCGGCGTTGCTTGCGAGGCGGGGTTTGGGGTGCCGAATTGTCCATATCGCGCTGTGCGCGAGTTTTAACGCGGTCTCTGTCGATCGTAGCCTCAGAGGAGCGCGACCGCGATGGGTTTTGACGGCAGGAAGCTTGTCTTCGACATGCTGGTGGTGATCGGCTCAAGGCTCGTCGTGCGGGACGGACGCACCTGTTGCTTGTGGTGTCGGCGAAGGGCGATGCATGTTGCACGTTGCTGGCGTTGCGGTCTGCCTGCCCCTGTCGTCGTCGCCGCCGCCCGGCATGGCGCTCACGCGCCAGGATCCGTGATGCGCGACAAGCAGCTCGAGGGTCGACGTCGCTCCGTCCGAACGAGAGCCTTGGCGCAGGGGCGTCCATCAAGTTATTGACCTCTCGCTCGTTCTCAGCTTTGCGATGTGTAGAGCGGGCCGCAGAGCGCGATCTTTATTGTTCGGCTGGGGTAGTGCTCAGCGCCCCGGGATATTCCTGAGCAGCCTTTCTGCGTGCTCTACGTCGATGGAGGATGCCTGCGCACCCTCCACCCGCGTGCGTCGCAGCACGTCAGACCATCTTCTCGACGTCGCCGTCCCAGACGCCGATCAGGATCGACAGCATGTCGCCGTAGTTTCGGCGTTCCCGCTGGCAGATCGCCTTGAAGCGCTCGACGACAGGGCCGGGCGCACGGATGTTGATCTGGACGTCCTGGATCGGGGCGGCGGTCGTCGCGAGCACGTTCCAGGTTTCGGGCATGTATTCGGACATCGCCGTCTGCGTCAGCAGCAGCGGGTCGATGCCGGTGGCTTTGGAAAAGGCCGGGATCCGCTCGATGGGCATGGTCATCTCGCCGGTCTTCAACATCGAGATGACGTTCGGGCGGAGCAGGCCCATCTCTTCGGCGATTTCGCGCTGTGTCTTGCCGCTTGCCTCGATGGCGTCGGCGATCATGCGGGCGGTGGGGCTGGTGGTCATGTCGAACCTTGTCGTCTTGTTGCGTTCGACTTGATGATAGAAGGCGCGGGAGACGTCCGTGCTGGGTGAGCGGGCAAGAAGTCCTAGGTGCGACGGGGCGTCCTCTTGGGGGCATGCCGGATCGCGGTCGGCGATAGGCGCGGAACCTTGGAGTCTCGTGAAGTGCGACCGCTACCGCACACCCTCCGCGGCCTTTCGAGACGCCTGGGCAGGGGTGCGAGATCGCAGGTAAAATGCTGCACAAGTTCTATCCGCGCCATAACCGTCGTCACGTCGGGCATGATGACCGGTCAACGCCTAGGACACCGCAACTCGCCCCCAAAAGGCTGCCTTGCGCGCATGTGCATTTTGCAGATCTTGAATGAAGACGCGGTGCTCGGCGTGGCCCTGATAGTCAGAGATCGCGGCGTCGGCCGCCGCGCAGGCGTCGAAATGACGGGCGGCGTGACCGTAGCGGCTCGATCGGGCGCGTTCCAACGCGAACTCGATCAGGGAGCGCCAGATCAGGACCGCCGCGAGTGGGTGCGCGGAAGACAGCGCCTCGGCAGCCGGCGTTAGGATCTCGTAGGTGCCCCCATCAATCTCTTCGTATCGGCTCAGCACCAACTGCGCCGCCAACGCCATGTCCGGCCAGGAAAGACAGAACGCCAGCCCTGCCTCGATGGGCGTGAACGACAAGACCACCTCGCGGGCGCGGTCTTCGGCCTCGACATCATCGAAATCCGGCAGGCGTTTCAGCAGGCGGCGCAACGCATCGGGGCAGAGGCATCGCTCGAAGCGAGCCCATAGCGCACGCCGCAGGTCCTCTTCCCGTCCGAGAGCCTCAAGGCATGCGAAGTGGGCCTCGTCCAGCTCAGGCGGGTCGAACCACGCGCTGTCGTGCGTTTCGCGGTCCAGCGCGTTCTCCACGACCTGAAGGGCCTCTTCAGCACGGCCTGCTTCAAGCAGGCGCACCGCAGCTTCTGGCGCGATGGTGTGATAGGTCAATTGCTCGGCCGTGTAGCGTGAAAGCCAAGCGTCGACGTCGCCCTGAAGATCGGCGACGTCCTGCAGGATCATCTTGGCTGTATGGTCGCGGCGATCCCGAGCGAGCTCTTTCTGCCTTTCAGGGTCGGAGACGAAGTCATAGATCTCCAACTGCGCCTCGGTCAAAGGCGCGGCACACATCTCCTCGGCAAGAGCTTTCAGCCGCTCGAGACCTGAGCGGCCAAGTGGTTCGGCGAGAGCCGGCACGACATGATCGAACTCGCCATAGCCGTTGTCCCGCAGCGCCTCGAAAATCATCTCCGCGAGTTCGATCGGATCTTTGGTGATCCTGGGAGAGATGCGAGCGATGGCCTCCATCGCGTCGACCATGACGTCACCGATCAACCCGTTGCTGTCATCGGTCCGCTCATGGATGCCGGGCGCGAGGTGCAGCAGATCCCACAGGAGTTCAAAAGCTAGATCCGGGCTGTCGGAGCCGATCCGCATTTCGATCAGCGTGACCAGATCGGTGAGCTCTTTGGCGAACTTCTTCTGCGTCTTCCACGAGATGAAGCTGCCGGATCGCCGGATCGATGCAAACCGCTTTCGAACATCCGCTGCCGCTTCCTGCGGGCTCTGATCGGCAGACAGCACCATGCGCACGCGTCTCTGACGCGCGGCGTCGCCCTTCACAGCTTCGAGCAAAAGCTCCGCCAACACGTCCGCACCAAGCTCGACGAGGTTCTTCTTGTTGAGGGTTTTCCGGGCCATGGGTGCTCCTTCTCTCGAAGAGAGGTGCCCGATAAGTTCCTGAAGCTCAAGTTTACCGTAAGCGATCCTGAAATGTCTGTTGCCTGGCCGGCGGCGAGCACGTTGCCGATAGAAGGTGCGAAAGACATTCTTGTCGTGGTGAGCGGGCGGAAGGTCCTAGATGAGGCGGAGGCCCCTCTTGGGGACACATGCCGGGTCAGGGTCGGTGATAGGCGCGGAACCTTGGGGGGCGGTTGCCGCAGACGGGCCTGAGTGCAGAACGCGCGCTGTGTGCGCTCTGCGCTCCCGGGGGAGAGTGAGTGCTGGACAGCGCTAGAGGCTCTGTGTGCGAGGCTTAGCGCGCTCCACGGGGAGCTGTGGGGCAAGTTCGATACCTTCGCTGTGATGCTCCCACCCGCAATACCCTTGTCGCGCTCATTGGCATGGCGATCACGCGTGATCTGCTGGACGAAGAACTCTGGTGATCACTCGTTGAAAAACGGTTCCTCGTTTGCCGTCGTTTCACCCTCGGTTGCTTGAGGGGGGAAAGTGCCGACCTTCAAGCCTTTCGACAAAGGGGGGTCGACGGACGCGAACGGCCCAATGCTGCCGCTCGCAGGCCGCCAAGATGCCGCAGTGCAGCCCCTCCAAACCAGACCTACATCGTGCCCGCAGCCAGCATGAAGATGCTGTGCAATGTCGGAAGTGCGACACGAAGGTGCACGTCGTTCTTGCGGCAACAAAGACCACTTCGCTCCCTTTTTGAACAATCGTGCCTGATGCAGTGCTTATCCCGCTGTAGACATAAAGTTCGACGAGAACTCCCCAAGAGCGAAATTCAGTGCAGACTGAGTAGTCAGAGATTGCGCGATCACCTATCCTGAAATTCTAGAAACCAATGGCTGACTTGGCGATGGAGTGCTTCCGGATCGACGAAAGTGGTTATACAGGATTTGACCTGCTCAACGCTGACCAGCGTTTTCAGGGCGCCTCGGCTATTGCAATTGACGACGACGACGCCAAGCGGCTGATCAAGCAGCATTTCCCAAGGCTGCAAGCGCCTGAGCTCAAGTATCGTGCCCTATCGAGGCGGCAATCCAACCACCCGCGGCTGCTTGGGTTGATGCGAGACCTTTTGAGCGACTTCAAGTGTGTGACCTATGTCTGCGACAAGCGGTTCATGTTGACGCTCATGTTCGTCGACTACGCCGTCGAGCCCTATTATTATGAGCGCGGTTTTGATTTCTACGCCAATGGCCAGAATTATGCGATGGCTTCCATGCTGCACATGGCTGGACCGAAGCTGCTCGGCAAGCCGCAATTCAGGAGGCTGATGGCGTCTTTTCAGCGTGCTATGAAGGAAAAATCCGACGAAGCGCTCAACGACCTGGTGGCAGCCGCCAGAGCGACGAATTGGGAGCAAATACCTGAGGTTGTTGGACCTCTCGCGCATTACTCCGCGCCCGAGTGCCTGCAGGCCATTGCCACCCCCGGACTAAACACCGACGTCGCGATGATTGTGCTGCAGTCGTTGATCACGCGGATGGAAGTGATGGCGAACGGCCCCTATCGTGTGGAGCACGACCAGTCCAAGAACCTCGCCACCTATCATGAACTCTTGCAGCGGTTTATCCATCACGAAGAGTCCGTGCAATTCCGTGCGACCGAGATCACGACCCTTAGCTTCCCCTTGAAACTGCACGAAGTGGAGCAAGTGGACTCCAAGAATACCCCTGCGGTGCAGCTTGCGGACGTGATGATCGGCGCCGCGATCGAAGCAGGAAACAATCTTGCGGGATTGCGCACTGGCGGATTGGACCCTGAGCCCTTGCTGGCACTGTATGCCGACGAACAATTCATCCACATGCTGCCATCAATCGATTTTGAAGAGCAACGACGTTTCCGGCAAGGAACTCAGGGCGGTGAGCTGATTAACTATCTCGCCGCCAACCTCATGGGGCCAAAACGTTAGGCCTCCCAGCCTTTGATTGGCTGCCTGTTCAAGTCGAGCGAGGGTCACGGTTCGCTCCGGCGCCTTGCTGCAGTCCGAGCGCTATAGAGCATGGACATCTTGGGCTCTTAGCCGCCCCGCAACGTTACGGCGGACCTTCTGCAACAATGCCATATCGATCGCGGCTGTCGGTTGCCACCCGAAACTGATCTCGGGAGTGGATTGCGAATGGTTCGCTTGGCAGGTGTTTCCCCGCTCGGAGACGCTCCCCGGTCCGAAGTGAAACTTTGCATCCCGGTGCCCTACGCGTCCGTCGCAATCCCTCAACTTCTCTCGCGGCTACCAAGAAACGGCCAGCGCTTCAGCTTGCCGCAGGACCAACTTGACAGCTTCGGAGGCAAGATCCGGTGGGTATCCGTGGCGTTTCAGGATGCGCTTGACCGCGATACGCATCTTGGCGCGCACGTCGTCGCGGCGCCACCAGTCGGTCCCGGCGTTGCTACGGACGGTCCTGACCAGTTCGGTAGCGATGACGCGCAGTTCCTCGTTCCCCATGACCTCGACCGCGCTGTCGTTCAGAGCGAGGGCGTCGTAGAAGGCGCGCTCCGCGTCGGTCAGATCGTCCTCTGGTTCGGCTTGCAGGTCTTTCGCAATTGCAATCAGTTCTTGCAGGATCTGCAGCGCGTCGACGCTGCGGTTGTGGTAGCTCGCGATGGCCTTTTCCAAGCGGGACGAGAACTCCTCCTTGCGAACGACGTTCGTGCGCGCCCGGGACGAAATCTCGCCGTTCAGGAGCTTTTTCAGCGCCTCGACGGCTAGGTTCTTGTGCTTCATGTTCTGGATTTCCAGCATGAAGGCATCGGACAGGACCGAGATGTCCGGACGGTCGAATCCGCAGGCCTCGAGGATGTCGACGACCTCGGTCGAGGCGACTGCACGGTTGAGCAACTGCTGAATCGCGAGGTCGTGGCTGGCGCTGCTACGCCCGTTGCCACCACGGCCCAGCTTTTCTAAGCCTGCCCGAAGCGCCGAGAAAAAGGCGACTTCTTCGGCATGAGTGGTTGCCTGGGGGCTGCCGGATGCAAGCTTGAAGCCCTTGATCAGCCTGGCGACGGCGTCGTTGAAACGCTTCACTGCGCCGCCCTCGCCGTCTCGATCCTTTTGTAAGATGTGGTCCAGCGCCCCTGGCAGGATCCTCAGGCGGTCTGTCGGCGTGCCTGACAGAGCACCGGAATAATCGAAGCCGTGCATCTGCGCGCGGGTGACGTCCAGCGTGTCAAGGAAGGCCGCGACAGCCTCGCCTTCGTCGATCCCGGTTTTCTGCTGGTCGGGTTTCGAGTAGTGGGACAGGGCCTTCTTCAGATCGGCTGCGATGCCGATGTAGTCGACCACGAGCCCCGCGGGCTTGTCCTTGAATACTCGGTTCACGCGGGCGATGGCCTGCATCAGCCCGTGCCCCTTCATCGGCTTGTCGACGTAGAGCGTATGCATGCAGGGTGCGTCGAAGCCAGTCAGCCACATGTCGCGCACGATGACGATCTGCAATTCGTCGTCAGGGGTTTTGGCGCGTTTTCGGATGGCTTCCTGCCGAGCTTTCGATCGGACGTGCGGCTGCATCTCGGCTGGGTCCGAGGCGCTGCCGGTCATGATAACCTTGACCTTGCCGGTGTCGTCCGTGTCTCCGTGCCAGTCCGGTCGTGCCGCGATGATCCGGTCGTAGACCTCGACGCAAATCCTTCGGCTCATGCAGACGATCATGGCCTTGCCGTCCATCGCTTCGACGCGTGCGTCGAAATGCGCGAGGATGTCTGCAACGACCGTGTCTAGCCGCGGCTTTGCGCCGACCAGGGCCTCGACCCGGGACCACTTCTGCGCAGCCGCCACGGCCTGCTCATCTTCGAGATCCTCGGTGGCCTCATCGAAGGCATCGTCGATCTCGTCGCCCAGATCCGCGTCGAGCTCGACGCGTGCGACCCGGGCCTCGTAGTATAGAGGAACGGTGGCGCCGTCTTCTACGGCCTGGCTGATGTCGTAGACGTCGATGTAGTCGCCGAAAACGCCCCGCGTATTCGCTCCGACGAGTTCGACCGGGGTGCCGGTGAAGGCGATGTAGACGGCGTTCGGCAATGCCTTGCGTAGCTGATAGGCTAGCCCATGGCGCACCTCGCCGGTCTTCCGGTTCATCTTGGCCTCGAAGCCGTATTGCGTGCGGTGGGCCTCATCGACAAGGACAACGACGTTTGATCTGTTCGTCAGCTCTGGAAAGATCTCTCCGGCGTCAGGGCGAAATTTCTGGATCGTCGAGAACACGATCCCGCCGACTTCGCGGTTGAGCAGGTCTTTCAACGCCGTGACGCTTTCAGCCTGGACTGGCTCCTCTCCGAGGAGATCCTTGCACCGACCGAACGTCGCGAAGAGCTGGTTGTCGAGATCGTTCCGGTCGGTCAGGACCAGCAACGTCGGGTTCTCCATGTCGGGATGGTGCATGACACGCCCGGAGAGGAAGGTCATCAGCAAGGACTTGCCGCTGCCCTGCGTGTGCCAGATGACCCCGCCCTTGCCGTCACCGCCGCGTGCGCCGAGGATCGTCTCGGTGGCCTTTCGGACGGCATGAAACTGGTGATACCCGGCGATCTTCTTGATCGGCCCCTTGCCTTCATCTTCGAAGACGACGAACCAGCGTAGCATCGAGAGCAGCGTTTCAGGGGTCAGCAGGCCCTGCGCCAGGGTTTGAAGTGCGAGGGCCGAGCCGTCCGGCACCAGCGTCTCGCCATCGACCGTTCGCCATTTCATAAAACGATCGAGGCCGGCGGAAATCGACCCGAAGCGCGCGTTTAGCCCGTCCGAGATCACCGTCAAGAGCGACGTGCGGAACAGATCCGGGATGTCGGCCTTGTAGGTTTCTGTCTGGTTGAAGGCTGCCTCGATGTCCGCGCCCTCGGTGCCCTTCAACTCGACCATGACCAGCGGTAGCCCGTTCAGGAACAGCACCACGTCGGGGATGCGTGCGGTCTTGCCGACCACGTCGACCTGATTGATCACTCGCCAGTCGTTGGCCGTGTTCGTCCAGTCGACAAGTTGCACGACTGCGTTGCGTTCCTCGCTATCTCCGAAGTAGGTGACAGGGATGCCCTTGACCATCAGGGCATGAACGCGCTGGTTTTCCTGAACGAGATCGCTGGCGAAGACGATGTCGCGAACCCGCGATGCCGCCTCGGCGATGGCGGTCTCTGGCAGGCCTGGGTTCAGCCGGCGCACAGCGTCCAGGAACACTGGCACGAGGATCGTCTCCCGGAAGCTCGACCGCATTGGGTTGCGCATCTCGGGTGAGATCTCGGACCCATGTTGGAGCGTGAAGCCCAGGGCCGCCAGCTCACCAATGAACCAGTTCTCCAGGTCAGCTTCCGAGGTCCAGGCCATCACGAAATCTCCGGTCTGGCCTTGAAGGCGCGGACGATTTTAGCAAGCGGTTCTTTGATCACTGCTTCGAGGCGCTTCATGTGCTCCGCGTGCCAGGCAGCGAAGGAGGGCCACTGCTCCTGATCGTAGCCGTCGCAGGGCTGCGCGAAATAGATGCGGGACTCCTTTTGTCCGTCCAGCCGCAGCCAGGTAAGTTCATGCCCGAATGCCGTCTCGATCTGTTGCTGTCGCTTTGCCAACTCGTCGAAGAGCCACTTGTTTTCATCGGCGATCGGGCGAGAGAACGCGAACTCGACGCGGATCTCCTTCTTCAGGTAGATCAGACGGTATGGGCACCCGGACAGGCCCGAGCCCGCGCTGAGCCAGTGGTCGTTCGAAGGGCTGATGTTCTCGTAGAGCGTCACACCGGACCCACGCATGGTCTCCAGCGCCAAGGTCCAGTAGCCCTGCCGCAGGGCGTGGCTCTGCCTCTGAGCTCCCTTCGCCGACTTCTCCTCGTTCTCTTTCTCGGCCATCTGGATCATGAAATCCGCGGCCTCGGGCGTCGGGATCACCGGCTGGATGTCGAACAGAAGTTCCTCTGCCATGGAGAACAGGTTGACCTTGAAGCACCGGGCGTCGATCTGATGCTCGCGCAGCCAGAGCACCGTCGCCGTGACTTCCTTGCGGAAGTTCGCCGCGATGAAGATCAGGCGCTGGCTGTGACCGGGGTTCAGAACGACCTCGTCGAGTTCTTCCACATCTAGGAAGTCGCAGAGCAGCCGTGCGGCGTTGCCGCCGTCCGCGTGCCGGTCGAGGTATTGCTGGAAGATGTCGATGATCTGCGCCTTTGTCAGGCTCGACACGTAGGCGGTGTATTTCAACGCCTGCCAGGTCACATCCCGGCCGGAATCGTCGAGCTTGTTCTCGATGACGACCAACTGCCCGTGCTTGTCGAGCGCAAGAAGATCCAAGCGCTCGCGGGTGTCGGCGAAGCCGTCGAACTCCTTTTGCAGGATCAACAGTTCCTCGCCGAGCGCGTCGGGCTGATGCGCCAGCCACTCCTGAAGATGCTCGCGCTCTCGCAGGTTCAAGTCACTGAACCTCCGCTGTTCAAGGCGGCGCAGTCGGTTCTGGGTTCGGTCAATCTGGAACACTAAAGCGCATCCTCAGTCTGGAGGCGCCACACGTTGTCGAGGGCTTCGAAGATTTTGATCAAGCTCTCTCGTAGAGCGATGAAGTCTACCCATATCTCGGGATCATCCAGAGGGGCGTCGCCGAAGCTGACTACTGCACCGTCGCGATACCGGAATTCCATGGACTTCGGCGACAGCATAGCGAATTGGTGGAGAAAATCTGAGAGCGCTGTGACTTCTCTCTCATCGTAGTTTGGAAGAAGTCGCTCACGCAAAATGTCGACGAGGTAGTCGATATGGTGTGGACTCGACTTCTTCTTGTCGCGGCGCTCATTCCAATCCGGGACAAGCCCCTTAAGGTATAGCTCGAAGGTGTGTCGAGCCAGGTAAAGCGCCGGGAACGCGGCTTCTGGCTCGTTCAGGTGGTCCAGTCCGAATTCGACACTCCTCAAGGTCATTTGTCCATAACACGCTGCAAGCGCCCGAGGATCAGCTGTCTCAGTGCGCCCGTGGTCCACGAGCAGGAAACCAGGAAAGGGCTCTGCCGACCCTTTTTGTTCAGAAAACACCGTGCCGAATGGAAGCTCGCTCATGCCACCGCCTCCACCTCGTCCCGGGCCTCGCCGACGCGGAGTTCGCCCGACATGAGGCGGGGCAGGAGCGTGTCGCGGAGGGTGGCGAGAGTTTGGTTTTCGGTGGTGACCTGATGAACGCGCGCGAACATCGGTCCTGCCACTTCGTCGAACGCCTCGATCAGCCGCTCCGGCGGCAGATCGACCCTCAGGTTGTGAACGTTGTTCCTGTTGAGGGATGGAACCGCTGATCCGGAGTTGAGGGCTTTAAGATCAAGCATTTGCAGGAAGAAATAGGCGAAATAGGGCGAGCACCGGATGAAGTCTTTGACCCACAGGGATGTGTTGAGAGGCCAGAAGTCATCCAAGACAAGGAACACCTCGCCGATGACGCCGCTTCGGCCTGTGGTCACACCGGGGCCCCGCGCCTTGAACTCGTTGTGGGTTCCATGGTGTCCGCCCGCAGCAAGCACAGGGAAGTCACCGTCTGTCCGGTCCTTCTTTGGGAGGTCGAAACCCCTTTGAAGGATCAGCAGATCTCCAACTGTTCCATCTTCCCACCCCACCGGCAGGCCGTCGTCTCCGAAGCGGTCGGGGAAGAGGCCTGCGGTGTCTTCGTCCATGTGGGTGGGGGCGCGGCCTTCGGCCTTGGCGGTGACGGGGTCGAAATCGACGAACCACGACCGATAGAGCGCCCGCGCCATCGCTTCCAGGGTCGCCGCCGTCTTGCGGTTCAGCTCGATCTTGTCATCCAGCGCCCCCAACACCGCCGCGATCTCGCGTTGTTCGTCGACTTGCGGTGCGCAGATGTGGAACGCTTTCAGTTCCGGGTAGTAGATCGTCCGGTGCGTTGATCCGTAGGAGAAACGATGCAGTGCCTCGTTCTCCAGAAGCAGTGCATACTTCAAGAAGTTGAAATCGAGATCAGGGCCGCAAACCCAATTCGCAAAATCCTGACTCGTGGCCATCGGACTGCCCATGACGACGACATATCCGACGGATGCAGTCCGGGAAAGACAGACGGTATTTGCAGGCAGAATTCGTGCCGCCGAGTTGGCGATTCCGAGTTCGTTCGTGTGCTGCATCGTTTCACGCAACACGCGTCCATGATTGCCGGTCGCATCTTTGATGCCAATCCAAGAGACATCGCCGCCCCAGTATTCGGGCTTCCGTCGGCTCGGAGTATGGCCTGACTCGAGGCGCGCAAGCTCGCTGAGAGAACGCCAAGCCCAGCCCTCGGGCGGCTCTATGTCGGGCTTTCCGACGCTCAGGCAGTAGCGTCCCGGAATGATACCTGTTGTGGCCTCGCGTCCTCCAACCTTCCGGCTCATCCCAGCGCCCCCAGCCGCGCTTCGATCTCGACTTCCAGCCGTCGTCCCTCGGCGAACTGGCTGCGCAACTCGTTCATCAGGCGCTCGAACTTATCCTCAAAGGGCTCTCCGTCATCCTCGGCCGCTCCTGCGCCGACATAACGGCCCGGGGTCAGGACGAAGTTGTGCTTGGCGATCTCGTCGAGGTTGGCGGATTTGCAGAAGCCCGGCTCATCCTCGTAGGCCCTCGCGTCCGGCTCCCCGCGCCATGAATGGTAAGCCGTGGCGATCTTGCCGATCTCCTCAGGCGACAGCTCCTTTTGCTTGCGCGAGCCCGGCACCAGCGCGCCCATCTTGCGGGCGTCGATGAACAGCACCTCGCCGCGCCGGTCGCGGAGCTTGGCATCCTTGGCGATGCCGTTCGACTTGTCCTTGGCCATGATCCACAGGCAGGCCGGGATCTGGGTGCCGTAGAACAGCTGCCCCGGCAGGGCGACCATGGCGTCGATGGCGTCTCCCTCGACCAGCGCGCGGCGGATGTCGCCCTCGCCGCCGGACATGGAGGACATGGAGCCGTTGGCCATCACCACGCCGCCGATGCCAGAGGCCGAAAGGTGGGCGTAGATGTGCTGGATCCATCCGAAGTTGGCGTTGCCCACGGGCGGGGTGCCGTAGCGCCAGCGAGCGTCCTCCCGCAACAGCTCGCCCGACCAGTCAGAGATGTTGAAGGGCGGGTTGGCGAGGATATAGTCGAAGCGCTCGTCCGGGAAGGCGTCGCGCACCAGAGTGCCTTCGGAGTTCCAGCGGATGTCGGCAAAGATGCCCCGGATGGCGAGATTCATCCGCGCAAGGCCGAAGGTGGTGTGGTTGCGTTCCTGACCGTAGACGGCGATGTCGCCGCGCACGCCCTGGTGCGCCTCGATGAACTTCTCGGACTGGACGAAGAAGCCGCCGGTGCCGCAGCAGGGGTCATAGACGCGGCCCCTGGTGGGTTCGATCATTTCGACGAGGGTGTCGACGACGGACTTCGGGGTGTAAAACTCGCCCCCGCGCTTGCCTTCACTGCCTGCGAATTCGCCGATGCAGTATTCGTAGATGCGACCGATGAGGTCGAAGTCGGCCTTGGTGCCGTCGAGCTTCAGGTTGGTGAAGAGGTCGATCAGGCCGGTGAGCATGGCGCGATCGACGCTCTCGCGACCGAAGACCTTGGGCAGGGCGCCTTTCAGGCTCTCGTTGCTGGCTTCGATCGCGCGCATGGCATCGTCGATCATGACGCCGATCTTTGGGTCCTTCGAGCGCTTCGAGAGATTTTGCCAGCGCGCCTCCTCGGGCACCCAGAACACGCTCTCGGCGAGGTATTCGTCGGGGTCTTCGGCGTCTGCGTATTCGTCTGCTTCGAGTTGATCGTGCAGGCGCTTGAAGGACTCGGAAACGTAGCGCAGGAAGAGCATGCCCAAGGCGATGTGCTTGTATTCACCAGCGTCCATGGCGCCGCGCATCTTGTCCGCGGCGGTGAAAAGCGTGCGCTCAATACTCATGACATTCCTTGCCAGATACTCCGCCGCGTGGGCGGCCTTTGTCGTCGCTTGAAGCATGGCCGATTTAATCTGGGGCTTCAATCGACGAGCACTTGACCCGCGGCATCACCGAACGCGTGCCGGGGTTTTCGACCCGCGCTACGGCCGCTGAGCGACACGACCAGTGGTGACGGTATAGGGGGGGGCTGCGGCGCGAAGCGTGCGCTGCGCCTCTTAAAAATCGCAGGCAGCGCATCCCCAAAAGATGCGGGGTCATCGCTCTATATCATGCTTTGGCTAATGGTGCCCGGGGGCGGAATCGAACCACCGACACGAGGATTTTCAATCCACTGCTCTACCCCTGAGCTACCCGGGCACTGGGTGAAGGGCGCCGCCCTTCGGGTGGAGGGGAGATAGCCGAGGGCACGGGGAGTGTCCAGAGCCTTTTCGCGGAAAAAATCGCCTCCGCGCAGGAAAATGCGATGGCGCTTTTCTCGGGCTTAAAGCCGCGCTAGACCTGCCGGTATGGTCCGCGCCTTCCATGCCCTTCCCGAGATCCTGAACCACGGATTCGACACCGTCATCGATGTCCGCAGTCCCGCCGAATTTGCCGAGGACCGCGTGCCGGGGGCGATCAACCTCCCCGTGCTCGACAACGAGGAACGGGCGCGGGTCGGCACCATCTACAAGCAGCAGTCGCCCTTTCTCGCGCGCAAGATCGGGGCCGCGCTGGTGTTCCGCAACGCCGCCGCCCACATCGAGGGGCCGCTCGCCCATCACGAGGGCGGCTGGCGGCCGTTGGTCTACTGCTGGCGCGGCGGGCAGCGCTCGGGTTCGTTTGCCTGGATGCTGCAGCAGATCGGCTGGCGGGCCGAGGCGATCGAGGGCGGCTACCGCACCTTCCGCAGGCTGGTCACCAAGGCTCTCTACGAGGAGCCGCTGCCGCACCGTCTGATCCAGCTCGGCGGCTACACCGGCACCGCGAAGACCGAGCTTCTGCCGCTCCTGACGGCGCGCGGGCTGCAGGTGATCGACCTCGAGGGGCTCGCCCGGCACCGCGGCTCGCTGCTCGGCGACATGCCCGGCGGGCAGCCCAGCCAGAAATGGTTCGAGACGTGCCTCGCGCAGGAGCTCAGCACGCTCGATCCGCAGCGCCCGGTGATCGTCGAGGCCGAGAGCAGCAAGGTCGGTCAGATCATCCTGCCGCCCTCGCTCTGGGAGGCGATGAAGGCCGCGCCCTGGATCGAGGTCAGTGCTCCGGTGTCGGCGCGGGCGGTCTATCTCGACGCGGCCTATGACGACATCCTCTCCGACGGGCCGCGGCTGAAGGCGCAGCTCGAGCCGCTGCGCTATCACCGCGGACACGCGATGGTGGACCGCTGGGGGGCTTTGATCGACGCGGGCGAGCGGCTGGAGCTCTGCCGGTCGCTGGCGGAGGACCACTACGACCCGGCCTACGAGAAGTCCATGTCCGCGGTGTCGCCCGTGGTGCAGCAGCGTTTCGAGACCGGGGCGCTCGATCCTTCGGGGCTCGAGGCATTGGCGGACCGCATCGCGGAGGCGTTGCAGAAGGCGGGTCAGACCAGCGAGATGTGACCGGGCCAGTCGCCCGTGACCCGCCCGATCACCGCCGCTGCATAGCCGAACCCGCGCAGCGCTTTCACCACCTCTTCGCCATTCGGATGGCAGGCCAGCAGCCCGCCGGCGGTCTGCGGATCGAAGAGCAGGTCCTCGAGCGGGTCCTGTGGCACCAGACCCGGCACCGCGTCGCGGTTCTTGGGGTAAAGGGTCGAGCGCTGGCCCTGCGCCGCGAGCTCGAGCGCGCCGTCGAGCAGGGGGATGGCGTCACGCCGCAGCTCGGCACCCTTGCCCGAGGCCATGAGGATGCCGTGTAGGTGGCCGGCGAGGCCGAAGCCGGTGACGTCGGTCATGGCATGGGCTCCGCGCAGCAGCGCCGCCGCATCGCCCTGCGACCGGGTCATGCTGGCAAGCGCGGCGGCGACCCATGCACCGCACGCGGCACCCGCCATCTCGGCCGCCATGATCACCCCCGAACCCAGTGGCTTGGTCAGCACCAGCGCATCGCCCTCGCGCGCGCCGGAGAGCGTGATCGGTTCGGCGTCGCAGAGCCCGGTCAGGGTGAAGCCGATGGTGGTCTCGTCCCCCATCGAGGAATGGCCGCCGACGATCTCGGCCCCGGCCTCGCGCAGGATGGCGGAGGCGGCTGTGAGGATCTCGGTGAGGCTGCGCTGCGCCAGCGCCTCGGACATGCGGGGCAGGGTGATGCTGGCGGTGGCGGCCTGCGGCTCGGCGCCCATGGCCCAGATGTCGCCGAGCGCGTGCACCACGGCGATGCGGGCCATGGTGACCGGGTCCTCGACGAAGGCGCGCAGATGGTCGGTGGTCATCACCTGCCGGGTGCCGCCAATGAGCAGCAGCGCCGCGTCGTCGCCGGGCAGGGGGGTGACGTCGGCGCGCGCCGGTGGCGGCAGGTGGCTCAGCGCGGCGCCGAGCGCATCGCGGCCGACCTTGGCGCCGCAACCGCCGCACATGGGCTTGTCGCCAAGCGCCTCGACGGTGCCGGCGGCGCGGGGCACCGGCAGTCTCGGCACAGGCATCTGCGGCAGGTCGTGGAACTTCGCCATGAAGCGGCGGTCGATGCGATCCTTCCAGCGCCACATCAGCGGGCCCGAGAGCGCCATGCCGAAGCGGTCGCCGAGGGCGGCCTTCTCGCCCAGCGAGATCAGCTTGAGGTAGTCCTTCTGCGGGCGGTAGGGGCGCAGGGCGCTGTCGCCCGCGAGCCTCGCGCGCAGGTTGGCAAGCAGCACCGGCGCCTCGCGCACCGCGAAGACGCCGGCCTTGGGGCGCGGCGTCTCGGTCAGGTGGGCGCAGTCGCCGGCGGCGAAGATATCGGGGTCCGAGCTTTGCAGCGTGGGCCCGACGGCAATGAAGCCCTTGTGCAGCGCGAGGCCGCTGTCGCGCAGCCAGGCCTGCGGCCAGGCCCCCGCGGCGCCGGTGACGAAGGCCGCCTCGAGCGTGCGCCCGTCGGCAAGGGTGAGGCCCCTGGCGGTGACGGCGGCGACCGGCGCGTGCTCGTGCAGCGTCACGCCCTGCGCGGCCAGTGCCGCCCGCAGCTTTTCGGCGGCGCGCGGGCGCAGGGCCGAGAGCGCGGCGCCCCGGTCGACCAGGTGCACCTCGGCGGGTCGGTTGCGCATGCGCAGGGCATGGGCCATGGCGGCGGCGAGCTCGGCGCCGGCGACGCCGCCGCCGATCACCGCGACAGAGGCGGGACCGGACAGGTCGCGGAAGGCCGCCCACCGCGTCGCGAAGGGGCCGAGCGGCTTGGCGGGCACGGCGTGTTCGGTAAAGCCCGGCAGGTCGGGCATGGCCGAGGTGATGCCGATGTCGATGGAGGCCACGTCGAAGCCCACGGGAGGGCGGCCCGGCACGCGGATCTCGCGCGCTGCGAGGTCGATGCCTTCGGCTGTGCCGAGGATGACGCGGGCGCCGGCGAAGCGGGCGAGTTTCACGAGGTCGATGTCGAGCTCGTCGCGCCCGTAATGACCCGCGACATGGCCCGGCAGCATGCCCGAATAGGGCGCGGTGGGGCCGGGGTTGATCAGGGTGACCCGGGCGCCGGGCAGTGGATCCATTCC
>NZ_JAATOS010000191.1:0-7352 GCF_011806505.1 Salipiger sp. HF18
CCGGGGGCAAGCGCGCCGAACGAGGCCAGCGCGCTGTTCACCGCCGCCTTGAAGGTCTGGTTCTGTCGCGACATCGCGTGCCCTCCCGCAATTCCATCTTGAGGTAAAGGTATTTTATTTATAAAAAACCGTAAAGACCGTGCGCGACTCCCCTCGCCACCCGTCAGCCTATGGAGGACCCCATGACCGCACCCGAGATGAAAGCCCTGCTGTGTGACGAGCCGGGCAAACTCACCTGCGTGACCCGCCTGCGTCCCGAGGACAAGCCGGGCCACCTGCGCATCCGCATCGAAGCCATCGGCATCTGCGGCACCGACTACCACATCTTCGGCGGCAACCAGCCCTTCCTGCAGTATCCTCGCGTCATGGGGCACGAGCTTTCGGGACGGGCCATGGCGGACAGCGCCGACGGGCGCATCAAGGAAGGCGATCTGGTGGTGGTGAACCCCTACCTGACCTGCGGCGAATGCCGGGCCTGCCAGATCGGCAAGCCCAACTGCTGCTCGAACATCGCGGTGCTCGGCGTGCACACCGACGGCGGCATGTGCGAAGAGATCGTCGTGCCCGAGGGCAACCTCTACCCGGCGGGCGACCTGAGCCCGCAGGCCGCGGCCATGGTCGAGTTCCTCGCCATCGGTGCCCACGGCGTGCGCCGCTCGGGTCTGGGCGCGGGCACGACGGCGTTGATCGTCGGCGCGGGCCCCATCGGCGTCGGCGCCGGGCTCTTCGCCCACATCGCCGGGGCCGAGGTCACCCTGCGCGACACCTCGCCGGACCGCCTCGCGCTGGCGCAGGCGATCATCCCCTCGGCCAGGGTCGAGCTGGTCTCCGAGATGGCCGACACCGTCTATGACACCGTCTTCGACGCCACCGGCAACATCGGCGCCATGAACGCTGGCCTCAACTACCTCGCCCACGGCGGCAACTACGTGCTGCTCTCGGTGGTGAAGGGCGATCTGAACTTCGCCGACCCCGAGTTCCACAAGCGCGAGACCACGCTCTTCGCGAGCCGCAACGCGCTCAAGGTCGATTTCGAGCACGTCATGGACTGCATGGCCAGGGGCCTTGTCCCGGTCGACAAGATCGGCACCCACCGCACCACCATCGAGGGCGCGGTTGAGGACCTGCCGAAGTGGGCGCAGGACCGCGGCACCGTGGTCAAGGCGCTGATCGAGGTGGCCGCATGAGCGTGACCCCCATCGTCCAGTTCGGCACCTCGCGCTTCCTGCAGGCGCATGCCGACCTGTTCTTCGCCGAGGGCAAGCCCGCCCGCGCCATCACCGTGGTGCAGAGCTCGGGCGATGCCTCGCGCGCCGCGCGGCTGGGTGCGCTGGCAGCCGAGGACGGCTACCCGGTCCGCATCCGCGGCCAGCAGGACGGCAAGGTCGTCGATGAAGAGCGCCGCGTGACCTCGGTCAAGCGTACGCTCTCGACCGCCACCGACTGGGCCGAGTTGTCGCGCGTGGTCTCGCAAGAGGCCGAGATCATCCTGTCCAACACCTCGGATTCGGGCTTCGACCCGAAGCCCGCCGACGACAAGGCCCGCCCCGATCAGGCGATGTCCTACCCCGCGAAGCTCTTCCATCTGCTGGCCGGGCGCCACGCGGTCGGGGGCAAGCCGCTGACCATCTTCCCGATGGAGCTGATCCCCGAGAACGGCACCGTGCTCAGGACCCGCGTGCTCGAGATCGCCGCCGGTCAGAAGGCCGATCCGCAGCTGGTGCGCTGGCTGGAAAGCTGCCTCTGGGTGAACAGCCTCGTCGACCGCATCGTCTCGGAACCCATCGAGCCGGTGGGCGCCGTGGCCGAGCCCTACGCGCTCTGGGCCATCGAGGCGCAGGAGGGGCTGGCGCTGCCGGTGGTGCATCCGTCGGTCGAGCTGGTCGAGGATCTCGAAGAGATCGAGCGGCTGAAGCTGCACATCCTCAACCTTGGCCACACCGCCATGGCCGCCTTCTGGATGGAGGGCGAGGCCGCTCCCGACGCCATCGTGCGCGACCTGCTCGCGGGCGAGGTCGGCGACCGGGTCAAGGCGGTGATGCAGGCCGAGGTGCTGCCGGGCTTCGCGCTGCGCGGGCTCGGCGCCAAGGCCGAGGCCTATCTCGCCGTGACGCTCGAGCGTTTCGCCAACCCGTTCCTCGATCACCGCATCGCCGACATCGCGCAGAACCACGCCCAGAAGCTCGAGCGCCGCATCGGCGCCTTCCTGGCCTGGGTGCGCGAGGTCGAGCCGGGTTACGAGGCCCCGGTGCTGGACGCTCTTTGTGCAAGAGAGGACGCCTGACATGTCAGCCCCCACGATCATGGTCCTCGACCCCACCGACACGGTGGCGGTCGTTCTGTCGGACATGGACGCAGGTGAGACCCGCGACGGCATCACCGCGCTCGAAGCGATCCCGCGCGGCCACAAGGTGGCCCGCAAGGCGATGAAGGCGGGCGATCCGGTGCTCAAGTACGGCCAGGTCATGGCGGTGGCGAGCGTCGACATTCCCGAGGGCGCCCATGTGCAAGTGCAGAAATGAGCGCGGCCCGAGGGCAGCAACGGCATCAGCGCCGCGCAGGCGCGCCTGCCCGAGGAGCCGACGCGCAACACCTTCCAGGGCTTCGCCCGGCCCGATGGGCGGGTGGGGACACGCAACTACATCGGGGTGATCGCCTCGGTGAACTGCTCGACCACGGTGTGCGACGCCATCGCGGCCGAGGCCAACCGGACGCTGCTGCCCAAGTATCCAAACGTCGACGGCTTCGCGCCCATCGTGCACGACCAGGGCTGCGGCATGGCAAACCAGGGCGAGGGCTTCGACGCGCTCGTGCGCACGCTCAAGGGTTACCGCGACCACCCGAACTTCGGCGGCGTGCTGATCATCGGGCTGGGCTGCGAGGTCAACCAACTGACGCTCTACAAGCCCACGGAGTGGACCAGGGAGCGCTTCAAGACCTTCAACATCCAGGAGGTCGGCGGGTCCCAGTCCGCGGTGAAGCGGGCGCTCGAACTGCTCGAGCCCATCGCCGCCATGGCCAACGAGGACACGCGCAGCGAGCAGCCGGTGTCGAAGCTGACGCTCGGCATGCAATGCGGCGGGTCGGACGGCTTCTCGGGGATTACCGCGAACCCGGCGCTCGGCGTGGCGTCGGACATGCTGGTGGCCGCGGGCGGGACCTCGATCCTGTCCGAGACGCCCGAGATCTACGGCGCCGAGCACCTGCTCATCGCGCGTGCCGACGAAGCCACCGGCCAAAAGATCGAGGACATGATCGCCTGGTGGCGCGACTACGCGTCGAAGAACGGTGCCTCGCTCGACAACAACCCGAGCCCGGGCAACAAGAAGGGTGGGCTGACCACCATTCTCGAGAAGTCCCTGGGTGCGGTCGCGAAGGGCGGGCTGGCGCCGCTTTCGGGCGCGTTCGCCTATTCCGAGAAGATCGACACCCACGGCTTCGTCTACATGGACAGCCCCGGCTACGACCCGGTGGCGGCGACGGGGCAGGTGGCCTCGGGCGCCAATCTCATCGCCTTCACCACGGGGCGGGGCTCGTGCTTCGGTGCCAAGCCCGCGCCGTCGATCAAGCTGTCGTCCAACTCGCAACTGGCGCGCTCGATGGCCGAGGACATCGACATCGACTGCGGCGGCGTGGTCGAGGAGGGCGTCAGCCTGACCGAGATGGGCCAGCGCATCTACGACCTGCTGCTCGACGTGGCCTCGGGCAAGAAGACCATGTCCGAGGAGTTCGGCTACGGCGACAACGAGTTCGTGCCGTGGAAGATCGGCGCGGTGCTCTGAGGTCCTGAGGCCGGGCGGTGCGTTTGGCGCGTGGCGCTGTGTGCTTGAGAGGGGCGCCGCGCGTCCTTCACAAGGGCGGGGTGGCGCGGTTGCCTGACGCGTTTCGGAAACGTTGAGACAACAAAGGGCGCGGCACGCAATGTGCCGCGCCCTTTTGGTTCCCCGGAATGGGCCCCGCTGCGCGATTGCCGCAGGGCGTCTCACGATTTTCCTGAACCAAACACGACGCAACGACGTTGCTTTGCGCGCCTCGTCCGTCCCGGAGGCTGCCAACAGACCACGCCCGAACCCCGCCCGCGCGGAACGAGGCCGAAGGCCGCCGCGCATCGCCGGCCCGCCCCCCGGGCTGGCGATCTGGCCGGGCTTGGTGCTGCGTGTCGAGGTCCTTTGGACGTGGCCGGGATAAATCGAGAGGTTCCGAGGCCGTATCGCCAACCCGCGGCCCGGCGATGCGCGGCTCTCGTTGGGCGAGGCCTTGGGGGCTCGTGTGCCTCGGCGAGGTGCAGCGCGCTTCACGTGCCTGAGCGGCTCGGATGACGTGCCGCTTGGGGGTGGAGGAAAGCGATGTTCCCGGCGGGATCGCGTGGTACGCTGATCGGATCGCGAAAAGACCCGCGCTTTCGGCGCGGGTCTTTCTTGTCTTGGCCATCGTTTGAACTTGTCTGTCGCCGAGGCTTGGGGTCCCCCGCGACGCCCGGACCAGCCTCGCCCCGATCCGGGCCCGACCCGGTCCGAACTCAGGCGCCGATCTGCGAGATCATCCGTTCCAGCCGCTCCATCGCGCGCACGCCGTCGCCGATGTCGGGCACGTCGCGGCTCTCGCCCTTCAGCACCGCCGCCACGTCCGCCAGAAGCGCCGCGTAGCCCTTGTGATCCTCGTTCGCCGCCGCCGTGAAGTTGGGCGTCCAGCTCAGCGTGTCGCAGGCGGGATCCAGCACCGCGGCGGGGTCCGCCGCCTTGAACGGCGGGTCGCGGTAGAGCGCCACGTTGATGATGTTGTCGACGTGGATTCGGGCGTGATCGCCCATGATCCGGATCTCCTCCATCGGCGTGCCGCGCGACTGCACCGTGCCCATGACGATGTTGCCGATCTTGCCGCCCTCGGTGGTGAAGTTGAGGTGCAGCAGAAGCTTGCCCGGCTCGGGCGAGACCGAGCGCACCTGCATGTCGCCGAAATCCTCGCCCGCGAACCACGGGATGAGGTCCATGTAGTGCACGCAGTGGTGCAGGTAGAAGCCGGTGTAGTCGACCTCGCCCTTGAAGTAGGTGGGCGCGGTCATGTAGGCGCCGGTGATCCCCAGCACGTCGCCGAACTCATCGCCCTTGAGGATGTTCATGGCGATCTTGTTGCCGGTGGAATAGCGCTTCATGAACCCCACCATCACCGGCTTCCCGGCCTTCTCGGACGCCTGCGCGATCTCGAGCGCGCCGGCCGCGGTGGCGGCGGGGGGCTTCTCCATGAACACCGGCAGCCCCGCCTCGAGCGCGGCCAGCGTCGCGATCCGGTGCAGCTCGGGACCCACCGCCATGCCGATGGCATCAAGGCCGGGCGTCTTGATGAGCTCGTGGAAATCGTCGGTGAGATGCTCGACGCCGTACTCGGTGGCAGTCTTCTTCAGCGCATCGCCGTCGCGGTCGCAGAGCGCCGCGATGTTGATGTCGTTGCGCCCCATCTGGGGCAGAAGCATCTGGCGGGCGTGGGTGCCGCAGCCGATCCAGCCGATATTGATCATTGGTCCACCTCTGCGAGGGTCAGGGCATTGCGGATGACGCCGAGGCCGGCCATGAGCTTTTCGCTCTCGTCCTCGCGCGGGGCGCGCCAGTGCGCGATGGGCAGCGCGATGCGGTCGTCGGCGCGGCGGAAGGGCTCGAGCGAGATCGGGCCCGCGTAGTTCACCTGCGCCAGTGCGCGCATCACCGCGGTCCAGTCGATATGGCCGGTGCCGGGGTGGCCGCGGTGGTTCTCGTTGGCCTGGAAATGCACGATCCGGTCGCCCGCCATGCGGATGGCGTCGGGGATCGAGCGCTCCTCCATGTTCATGTGGAAGGTGTCGAGCATCAGCTTGAAGCCGGGGTTGTCGACCGCGTCCACCACCTCGCAGGCCTGCCGCGTGGTCGACAGGATGTCGGTCTCGAAGCGGTTCAGCGCCTCGACGGCGAAGGTCACGCCGGCGGCCTGCGCCAGCGGTGCCACCTCGGAGAAGGCGCGGATGGTGCGCTCGGCGCGGGCGGCGATCTCGTCGTCGCTGCGCGGCACCGGCGGGCGGCCGGCAAAGACCATGGGCTCGCCATAGAGCGGCCCGCCGACGACGCCGCCGCCAAGCTCGGCCGCCACGTCGATGCAGAGCTTGAGGTAGTCCATGCCGCCCTTCTGGTTGGCGGGATCGTCCGAGGCGACCGAGCGCTGCTGGTTCACCCGCGCCGCTAGGACCACGAAAATGCCCGCGTCGGCGGCGGCCTTCTTCACGTCGGCGATGGAGAGATCGTCCTCGGGCTCGGGCACCAGCAGCTCGACGAAGTCGAAGCCGAGGTCCGCGGCCTTCTGGAAGTAGTGCAGGTCCTTGCCGGCGAACGGCCGGATGAACTGCATGGAGATGATGCCGATGGGGTTTTTCAACAGGGGGGTCCTTTCCGTCAGCCCTTGACCGCGCCTTGCGTCAGGCCGGAGATCAGTCGTTTCTGCACCAGCAGGAAGAGCACGGTGGCGGGCATGGCGCCCACGATGCCGCCGGCGGTCAGCAGGCCCCATTGCACCTCGTATTCCCCGATCAGCGTCTGCACGGCGACGGTGATGGTGCGGACTTCGCGTCCGCCGAGGGTGAGGGCGTAGAGATACTCGTTCCAGGAGGTGATGAAGATGTAGATGCCGGTGGCGATGATCCCCGGCAGGCAGAGCGGCAGCACCACGCGGCGCAGGGCCTGCAGGCGGGTACAGCCGTCGGTCATCGCCGCCTCGTCGAGCGAGCGCGGGATGCCGTTGATGTAGCTCACCATCATCCAGATGGAGAAGGGGATCGCCACGGTGGAGTTGGCGATGATGAGCGCGAGGTGGGTGTCGAGCAGGCCCAGCACCCGCATCAGCACGAAGAGCGGCAGGATCAGCAGCACCAGCGGGAACATGTTGATGAGCAGGAACTGCAGCATCAGGATCCGCTTGCCCTTGAAGTTGAAGCGCGAGAACGAATAGGCCGCCGTGATGCTGAGCGAGAGGCCCACGACCACGGTGCCGACCGCGACGATGAGGCTGTCGAGCAGGTTGTCGGCAAAGCCCACCGTGCGGAAGAGCCGCGTGTAGTTCTCGATGGTGGCGTCGAGCAGCGAGGGCCCCTCGGTGAAGAGCGTCTCCTGCCGGCTGATCGAGGTGAGGAACATCCACAGGTAGGGCCCGAGGGTGAAGGCGAGGATCGCCAGCATCGGCAGGTCGACCGTCAGGATGCGCTTGAGTTTCGTGGGTTTGTGCAGGGCCATCACTCCACCGCCTTTCCGGTACGCCGCAGGTAGAAGAGAACCACGACCATCAGCAGCATGGTGAAGAGCACCGCGATCGCCGAGCCGTAGCCGAAGTCGAGG
>NZ_JAATOS010000192.1:0-7333 GCF_011806505.1 Salipiger sp. HF18
GCCGCGAAGAGCTCGTAGAGACGCCGGCCCTCGTCGGGGGCGGCGGCGGTCGAAAAGCCGGGGCGGTTGCCGCGGCTCTCGGCGGCCAGCGTGAACTGGCTCACCACCAGCGCGGCCCCGTCCACGTCCCGCACCGAGCGGTTCATGCGGCCCTCGTCGTCCTTGAAGATGCGCAGCTTCGCGACCTTGGCGGCCAGCTTCCCGGCCTGCGCGTCGCCATCGCCCTGCATGGCGCAGACCAGCACCAGAAGCCCGGGCCCGACCTCTCCCAGGACCGCGCCGCCGACCGACACCCGCGCCTCCGTGACGCGCTGGATCAGCGCCCTCACTGGCCGTCCTCGGCAAGCTCGGTGTCCCACGGCGGGTTGGCCCCGGCACGGCTGACGGTGACGGCGGCGGCCTTGGCCCCGAGCGCGATCGCCGGTTGCAGCGCCTCGAGCGGAGCGGCACGCAGCGAGGCGCGCGACAGCAGCCCGTCGCGCCAGAGCCCGGCAAGGAAGCCCGCGTTGAAGGTGTCGCCGGCGCCCACGGCGAGCACGCCCGCGGCGCCGCGGGTCTCGAGCACCAGTGCCGCGCCGCCGGCGATCAGCTCGGCGGGGGTGGTGCCGAGCCAGGCCATGTCCTCGTCCGAGATCTTGACCACATCGGCCCGCGCCAGCATCTGCGCCAGCCGGGCGCGGTAACGCTCGGGGTCGGTGATGAAGCTCGGGCGGATGTTGGGATCCATCATCACCAGCCGCTCGCCCGCCTGCGCACAGAGCGCGGCATAGGTGTCGGCCGCCGGTTCCGACACGAGGCTGATGCCGCCGAAGAACAGCGCCTCGGTCTCGTCGCCGAGGTGCGGCAGGTCGGCCTCGGTCAGGCTGCGCCCGGCGGTGTTCTCGTCGTAGAACGCGTATTGGGCGTGCCCGTCGGTGAGCGTCACGAAGGCCAGTGTCGTGGGCCGCTGCGACCGGACCGAGAGCGTGAAGTCCACCCGCGAGGCGGTCAGCGCCGTCTCGAGCACCGCGCCGAAGAGATCGGTGGACAGCCCGCCGAAGTACCCGGCCGGGGCGCCGAGCCGCCCGAGGGCGATGGCGGTGTTGAAGACCGCACCGCCCGCGACGGGCGCAAAGGCGGGTTCGCCGGTCGAGGCGGTTCTCGGCAGCATGTCGATCAGCGATTCGCCGCAGCACAGGATCATGTCGGTCCTCCCATCTGTTAGCGCCGCAAGTTGCCCCGGGACGCGGCGGGGCACAAGGGCGGGATTTGTTCAGGATCATGGCGCGGGATCCGGTTTCATGCGACACTTCCGGCAAGAGGAAAGGAGGTCGTTCGTATGGGCGAGGCGCCTCGGACCGGGCCTTGACCGTCCCTCTGCGCCCCGCTCCGAGGTCTCGGGCCCCCGCTGCCCGGGCGGTTGGCGACGGCATTGGACGCCCCCTTGGACAACGGCACCTGCCGATTCGCGGTGGTGACGCCGGGCATGTCGGAAGAGGTGATCTCGCACAGTGTGCCCGAGAGCGTCACCATGCCCACCCGCGACAAGACGTGCCGCAAGGCGCAGGGTGAGACTTGGCTCGCCAGTGATACGCACGACGGCGCATTCCGCGGGTTATCCCGGTTGCCGCCCGTCACCGATGCCACGTCGGCAAGCGCCCGAATGAAGGACGGCGTTCTTTGGACCACGTCGCGACGGGCCGAATACGCCCTGCGCGGCCAGAGGATCGCGGTCGGCAGGGGCCAGGCAATTCTGGACGGTGATCCCCGTCCCGTCCTCCCCGAGTCTGGTTCCTGTCGTCCGTGACGGGGGTGGGCAGCGATGCCTGCCCCCATTACTCATACCGCCGCGCGGCTGTTACTGGCTCTGTGCCATGACGTAGCCTATGGCACCGGCCACGATCAGCCCGACAATCACCGCCAGCGCGATCTTCCACGTAGACCACGGCCGCTCGCCCTGCCCACGGCCGGTGGTGCCGTAGACCACGAACCGGTAGGTCTCGCCCCGGTACTTGTAAGCAGCGAGCCACACCGGCAGCAGGATGTGCTTGAAGGTGACCTCCGAGACCTGCGTATCGACCCGGTGGATGCGCTGCCGGTCGCCGCCGATGTCGAACTTCACGTCGCGCTCGATCTGGCGGTCCATGAGCTGGCGCGCCTCGACGAACCCGTCGGCCAGATCGACCTGGTAGCCCTCGGCCCGGAACCCTGCGAGGAACTCGGGCTGGTAGGGCTCGAGCCGCGACAGGTCCCAGGGCTCGAGCGCGTCGGTGAAGCGCTTCGGCAGAGAGCGCGAGGCCAGCACCAGCACGTCGTCGAAGAACCGCGCCACCCGGCCCGAGACGCCCCGCCAGCGCACCTTGGCGACCCGCACGGTCTGCATCTTGCCGTCGCGCATCACCTGTCGCGTCTCGTAGTAGACCGTGCCGCGCTCGCCGCTGTACTCCGAGCGGGTGCGGGCGTCGAAGGTCCAGTAGGGCACGTAGATGCCCTGCATCTTGCGGCCCTTGCGGGCATATTCCTTCAGCCCGTTCGGCGCGAACCAGAGCCGCCCGAGCCAGCCGTTCATGGCGTCGTGGGCGGCCTTCTCGTCGAGGGCGAAGGGCAGCAGCCCGCGCGGCTTGATCTGCCGGTGCGCGCCGGTGCCGGTGACCACCGGGGTGGCGCAGAACGGGCATTCGGTGGCATGGGTGTCGGGCTCGAACTCGACCTCGGCGCCGCAGTTGGGGCACTTGCTGACCTGCAGCTCTTCCATCTCCTGCAGCGGCAGGAGGTTGTCGACGGCGGCGCGGTAATCCAGCTCGCGGATGCCCGCCTTCCATGGCCCGGGATCGGTGATCGCCCGGACGTCGCCGCAGTGATCGCAGACGAGCTCGGCCCTGGCAGGATCGTAGCGGTAATCCGCACCGCACTGTTCGCAGGGAAAGCGGTGTTCCTCGGTCATCGGGGCCCCCTTGGTTCCGGCAGCGCGACCCTAGGTCGGTTGCGGGCGGGATGGAACCCGGTTTTGCCCAGCCCCGTGGGATGCCGCGGGCGCGGTCGCGGAAAAGCGATTCAGGGTCCCGGCGAAAGCCGTTAGGGTGTCGGCGAATGCGGGGGACACGAGGTCGTGCGAATGAGAGCGAGACGCATGAAAAACGTGGTGCGGGCAGGGGTTGCGGCCTTCGGGCTGACGCTGGCAGGCAGCGCGGCGACGGCGGAGAACGTCAGCTACCGGTTCGAATGGCAGGGCGCGGGCGGCTATTCCATGCGCGGCGGCATGTCCTTCGACGCGGGCTTTCTCGGGCGCAGCGAGGTCGGCGCGCAGGATCTCAGCTGCTTCTTCATCGAGGGCCGCCGCGACGGCGCGCCGGTGGGGCGCTGGGCGCTGTCGATGCTCGACGAAGAGACCAGCTGGGTTCTCACCTTCCGGCCGCAGGAGCAGGCCTTCGCGGTCTGGGGCCCCGACCAGCCGATGCCGCAGGCGTGGAACATGGACGGCTTCGGCACCGACTGCGGCGAGGGCGGTTTCGGGTTCAACATCGGAAACGCGGCGCAGGATCTGTGCATCGACGGCCGGCTGGTGGTGCTTTCGCAGGTGGCGCCCGATAGGAGCTTCCCAGTGACGCGGGACGATGCCATGACTTTTCCCGCCGATGCCTGCATGGGGCCGATGCTGATGAGCGGGTTGTCCGGGCAGGCAGGCTGGAACTTGAACGCAAAGGACGACCCCCGTGTGCAAAGACACCTGCAATGAAGCCGCCGCCACGACCCTCATCTCGGACGACAAGACCCGCGTGACGCGGTTCGACTTCGCCCCCGGCGCCGAGACCGGCTGGCACGTGCACGAATACGACTACGTGATCGTGGCGCTGACCGATCTCACCATGCGGCTGCAGCTTCCCGGCGGCGAGGTGCGCGACGTGACCACGCCCGCAGGACAGGCCTATCGCCGCGACGCGGGCACCGAGCACAACGTCATCAACGGTGGCGATACGCCGATGAGCTTCGTCGAGATCGAATTCGTGGCCTGAGCCCCGCTCAGGCGCCCGGCGGGGGCGGGGGCATCACGGTGAAGAGCTGCGCAAGCTCTGCCACGTCCTCGGCCCGCTTCCAGCCGTCCTGACCCTGCGTCCAGACAAAGGTGTCGCGGGTCAGGCCTCCCTCGGTGACCATCCGCCCGAGCCGCGCCTTCGAGAAGGGGCCACTGGTGGCGCCGTTCTCGGCGAGGTGCCAGACATGCTCGACCGGCGGCGGAGGCGGGGGCGGCGGGGCCGAGGCGGCGGGGCGGGCGCCCCACGGGCCGGCCTGGCCGCCACCCTGTGCGCCGCTCATCTGCGCGCCCATCGACATGCCGAGCCCGGCGCCGAAGCCCGTGCCCATGGCCTGCCCGGCGGCTGAGCCCTCCTGTCCCAGCGCCTCGGCTGCCTGGAACTTGGTGTAGGCGTCGAGGTTGCCGATCACCCCCATCGAGGTGCGCTTGTCGAGCGCCTTCTCGACCGCCGGCGGCAGCGAGATGTTCTCGATGTAGAGCTCGGGCAGGGACAGCCCGTACTCGGCAATGGTCGAGGAGATGCCGTCCGCCAGCATCTTGCCCAGCTCCTGCGTGTTCGCCGCCATGTCGAGCACCGGGATCCCCGAGCCCGCGATCAGGCGCGAGAACTCCTGCACGATGATGTTGCGGATCTGGAAGCTGATCTCGTCCGAGGTGAACTCGCCGTCGGTGCCGACGATCTCGGTCAGGAAGCGCGCCGGGTCGCTCACCCGCACGGAATACGTGCCGAAGGCGCGCAGGCGGACCGGGCCGAACTCTGGGTCGCGGCAGATGATCGGGTTCTTGGTGCCCCACTTGAGCCCGTTGAACCGCGTCGTGTTGACGAAGTAGATCTCGGACTTGAAGGGCGAGCGGAAGCCGTGATCCCAGTGCTGCAGCGAGGTCATGATCGGCATGTTGTTGGTCTCGAGCATGTAGAGACCGGGGCTGAACACGTCGGCGAGCTGGCCCTCGTGGACGAAGACCGCAGACTGCCCCTCACGCACGGTGAGCTTGGCGCCATACTTGATCTCGTGGCCGTAGCGCTCGAACCGCCAGACCATGGTGTCGCGGGTATTGTCCACCCAGTGAATGACGTCGATGAACTGGCCGGAGAGGAAATCCAGAATGCCCATGGCTGCTACTCCCGCGTTGCTGCTTCTGAGAGCAATTTAACCCCGGAAGGTCGCGACACAAGCGGGCAGGGGGCATTTGTTCCGAAGGGGCCCGGGCGCGGGGGGCGTGAGGATGCGGGCCGGGCGGTGGGGCGTGCCTGATCCGGGTTTGCGGTGTCAGGGGCGCCGGGCGTGGTGGTCGGCGCCGTTTGAGCAGGGGCGGTTCCATCAGGACAGCAGTCGATGCTGTCCGGGCAGCCGGTGGGGTCGCGTGGGCAGCGGCGGCCCGCGCTCTTTGGGGGTGGGGCTGTGGGCACGCAGCGTTGCCGCTGACGGCGAGACGTGTGCCTGCGTTGATCAGGTGACGGGCGCCGCTACCCTTACCAGAGTACCACCGCCTGCATCGTCGAGCCAGATGTCACGCAACGTTCTGCCCTCGAAGCGCCTCAGAGCGGGCGCATGTGCCGCCGATGCCTCTGACCGGCGACGCCCAACTCCCGTCGCCCCCGAAACAGGCGACCCCGAAACAGGCGCCGCCAGTCACGCGGCGGGCGGCGCCTTGGGCGTGGCGGCGCGGGCGCCGGTGATCATCAGGTCGCTCACGTAGTCGATGAGCTGCGCCCAGGCGTCGTGATCGGCCTCGGACCAGTCGGCGATGTGATCGGCCAGCGTCGCGAGCAGGATCTCGGCGACCAGCGGGTACTGGTCGTCGGTCACGCCGTAGTCCACGTGGCGCGCGCCGAGCGCCTCGATCTCGGTCACCAGCATCTGCAGGTGGTCGAGCGACTGCACCAGCACCAGCACCATGTCGAAGAGCTTGTCCGCCTGCACCCCCATGTCCTCGGGGAACATGATGCGGATGCCGGGGGAGGCAGCGAAGAGCCGCTCGTAGAAATCATGCGTCAGCGCGCTGCTGGCGGTGCGCAGCCGCAGGGCGCTTGAAAGAACCTGATCCTTGAGCTGGTCGTCAAACATCGTCCCGTCCCGTCGTCCGTCGCGACGGGAGTAGAGGCTCCGGGTGAACATCCGCTTAAGCCGCGGAGGGCTTCAGGACTCTCCCCCGAGCAGGGCTCCGGCGATCTGGGTGACGACGGGGCGCACGGTGTCGGCGTCCATGCCGGGCGAGATGCGCGGGTCGTAGAGGATCTTCAGCAGCATCTCGTCATGGGTGGTCAGCAGCGCGAACTCGTCGTCGTCGTTGAAGATCGACGGCCGGGCGCTGGGCGAGTCGTTGCCCAGCCCCATGCCCTGCGCCATCTCCTCGTGGATACAGGAGCGGCGCAGCAGGTCGGGATGCTCGGAGCGGATCACCGCGATCGCCTCGCCATAGGCATAGCCGCCGGGATCCTCGGAGAAGGCCAGCACGAGGCAATGGATCGAGCGCGGCAGCCGGTCGAAGAGCTCGAGCGCCGAAGGGCTGACGTTTGGCACGAGCTGGCGGATGCGGGGGGCGATCTCGGCCTTGTCGTCCTCGGACATGAACAGCACGTGGAAATTCGCGTTGTCGGCATTCATCGACATCGGATGCCCGGTGATCCGCGACAGGCGGTTGACGTACTGGGTCACCATGTTGGTGTCGGGAACGCGCTGGTCCTCGGGCACGAGCGCGCCGAACTCGATCGTCACGCGCACCGGCTGGAGCCACTTCTTTACCCTGCTGAGCTCGCCGCGCGAGGGGCGCAGGCCGGCGCCGCGCTCGTATTCCTCGGCCAGCGCGATGCGTTCGAAGTTGCGCACCAGCATGGTGTCGGTGAAGGGCGTGTCGGGGCCGCCGCCATCTGTGCGCAGCAGCCCCTGCGTGAGGAGGTCGGCCTGGACGCGGGAATAGTAGGTCTCGAGATCCTTGCTTGCCAGGGACCGGCGGCGCGGCGGGGCCTCTGCGGAGGGGACGGGCTTTAGCCCGTCGGGGCGGGCATGGGGCGGTACCCCGGTCTCGCGGGGCGCAAGCTGCGAGGTTTCGCAGGCCGCGAGGCCCGCGAGCACTCCAAGGGCAAAGCCGATGCGGCGCAGGCCCGCACGCATTCGGTCAGGCGCCCTTCGGCACAGAGGTGCCCGCGTTGTCGCCGATCCCATCGCGGCGCGCCTTGGCCGAGGCCAGCGTGTCGCGCAATTCGTGCTCCATCTTCTTGAGCTCCTCCTCGGCGGCGGCACGGCGCGCCTTGCCCTCGTCGGCGATCTGCAGGCTTTCCTGGATCGTCGCGATCAGGTCGGAATTGGCCTGCTTGAC
>NZ_JAATOS010000193.1:0-7239 GCF_011806505.1 Salipiger sp. HF18
CGCGCCGTCACCGTCAGATGCGACGAGTAGTTGGTCACCGGCAGCACCTCCACCGCGACATCGGTGATGCGGTAGGAATAGGTCATCTTCGACGCGTCGTACTTGTAGAGCACCTCGGCGATTTTCGGGCCCGCATCGCCCTGGTCCGAGAGATAGAGCACGCGGGTGGCGTCGATCTCGTTGCCGCCTTCGCCGGTCTGCGAGACCACGGCCGGGTGCCAGCTCATGTCCTGGAAATCGCCGATCACGGCCCAGACATCGGCGGGTTCGGCCGCGACCTCGACGCTCGTCGTCAGCTTCTGGCGGGTCGGCCCGTGGGCCAGCGCCGCGCCGGGAAGCAGCGCCGCGGCCGCCCCCGTCATCAGCAGGGTTCGTCTGTTCATTCTTCCTCCTCCTTGAAGAACGTGTTGTCGAGAATGTAGGTCATGCCGCGCCGCCAGCTCTCGTCCGTGTTGGACCGGATGTCGACGACGCGTCCCTTCACCATGTCGCCGGTCTCGGCGCTGCGCATCTGCAGGTTCATGGTCAGGATCAGGTTCGAGACCTTCTGCACTTCTCCCACCAGCGAGTAGTCCGCCCCGAGCTTGGTGGCCATGCGGGTGTCGCAGCCGTAGCACTTGGCAGGGTTGACGATCCGGTCGCGCTCGGTGGCGACCGGCTCCAGATCGGCGAACTCGTAGCCCTCGGCGGTGAACCGCGTGCGCACCAGATCCTCGAGCATGGCGATGCGGGCGATTTCCGCGGGATCCTGCCCCAGCTCGGCGGTCTGCAGCGAGCTGTCAAGGAAGGTGATCCCGAAGAACGCCACCGTCTCGCCGGCCGTGGCAGGGCAGGCGAGCGCCAGGATCAGAAGGGTTGCGCGGCTAAGCATCACATCTTCTTAGAAATTAAGAGTCGCGAACAATGGTGCCGCCGCTACCGTCATGACTGCAACCGATCCGGAAGTATCGGTTGGCAGAAACTGCGCGAGGATCGAGGTTTCAGGCCGTGGACGGGCTGGGAGGTACCGTCCAGATCATGGGAGGAAGATCGTGTCCAAGAGGATCGTGCCGCTGCTGGCAGCGGCCTGTCTTGCCGTCATCGCAGGCGGCGCCGAGGCGGTCGACGTGCGGGCGGGCGTGCTGCGGGTGGATTACCCCGCGCTGCTGCCGATCTCGCGCTACGACCTGCGCCCGGACGATCTGGCCTTCGCCGGGGCGGTGCTCGCGGACGAGGACAACGCCACCACCGGGCGCTTCATGGGCCACAGCTTCGAGACCACGACCCTCGCGGTGCCGCCCGAGGGCGCGACCGAGGCGCTGGCCGGGCTGCTCGACGATGGCGTCCGCTACATCGTCGTGGACGCGATGCGCGAGGAGCTGGCGGCGCTGTCGGACCAGGCGGCCGAGGCCGGCGCGCTGGTGTTCAACGCCCGCGCCGCGGACGTGGACCTGCGCAGCGAGAGCTGCCGTGCCAACCTCCTGCACATTGCGCCCTCCTACGCCATACAGGCCGAGGCGGTGGCCCAGTTCGCGGTCTGGAAGCAGTGGAAGCGCTGGTTGCTGGTCTCGGGCTCGAACCCCGCCGACCGTGCCCTGGCCGAGGCCTACCGCCACGCCGCCCGCAAGTTCGGTGCGCAGATCGTCGAGGAGCGCGAGTTCGAGGACACCGGCGGATCTCGCCGCACCGACAGCGGCCACGTGCTGGTGCAGCGCCAGCTGCCGACCTTCATGCAGCGGACCGAGCCGCATGACGTGGTGATCGCCGCCGCCGCCCCCGACTATTTCGCCGCCTCCCTGCCGTATCACCTCTGGACGCCGCGCCCGGTGATGGGCAGCGCCGGGCTGCGCCCCGTCACCATGCACGGCGCCCACGAGGCCTGGGGCGCGACGCAGTTCCAGACCCGTTTCGAGAAGCTCGCCCGCCGCCACGTGCAGGAAGAGGACTACAACACCTGGCTGGCCCTTCGGGTGCTGGGCGAGGCGGTGACCCGCACCGGCTCGGCCGATCCCGCGGAGATCGAGGCGTACGTGCTCTCAGACGCCTTCGAACTCGCCGCCTTCAAGGGGCAGAAGGTCGCCTTCCGCCCGTGGAACGGCCAGCTCCGGCAGCCGATCCTGCTTTACGACGGGCGCATCACCGTGAGCGTGAGCCCGCAGGAGGGGTTCCTGCACCAGGTCTCTCCGCTTGATACCCTCGGGCTCGACCGTCCCGAGTCCAGTTGCACCGCCTTCGACTAGGGGACCGACATGATCCGACCGCTTCTGACCGCCACGCTCTGCCTCGCCGCTTCCGGTGCCTTCGCCGGCAAGGCCTTTGTCTCGAACGAGCGCGGCAACACCATCACCGTGCTCGACACCGAGACCTGGGAGGTGCTCGAGGAGTTTCCCGGCGGCAACCGGCCGCGCGGCGTCACGCTCTCGCCGGACGGGACGCTGCTCTATGTCTGCGCCTCGGACGACGACACGGTGCGGGTCTTCGACACCGCGAGCTATGAAGAGCTCTACACGCTGCCCTCGGGCCCCGACCCCGAACTCTTCGTGATTCATCCCTCGGGCAACCCGCTCTATACCGCCAACGAGGACGACAACCTGGTGACGGTGACCGACACCGAGAGCCACAGCATCCTTGCCGAGGTGCCGGTGGGGGTCGAGCCCGAGGGCATGGCGATCTCGCCCGACACCAAGTGGGTGGTGAACACCTCCGAGACCACCAACATGGCGCACTTCATCTCGACCGAGGATTACGAGATCAAGCACAACGTGCTCGTCGACCAGCGGCCGCGCTACGCGGAATACACCGCCGATGGCACCCGGCTCTACGTCAGCGCCGAGATCGGCGGCACGGTGAGCGTCATCGACATCGCCGAGGACGGCACGCCGACCCTGCGCCAGAAGATCGGCTTCGAGGTGCCGGGGGTGCTGCCCGAGTGGCTGCAGCCGGTGGGCATCAGGACCACGCAGGACGGCAGCCGCATCTTCGTGGCGCTGGGGCCGGCCAACCGCGTGGCGGTGATCGACGGCGAGAGCCTTGAGGTGATCGACTACATCATGGTGGGGCAGCGGGTCTGGCAGATGGCCTTCACCCCCGACGAGAAGTTCCTCATCACCACCAACGGGAATTCCAACGACGTGACGGTGATCGACGTCGAAAAGGAAGAAGCGATCAAGTCGGTGCAGGTCGGCCAGCAGCCGTGGGGCGTGGCGATCACACCGAACTGATCCGGGCCACCTTCGCCTTTGGTCGAATGGACCGGGCGTGGCAGACACCGGAAGGTCGAGGCAACGGCGGCGCTGCCGCCAACGGGAGGAAAGACGACATGAGGACACTGGCAATCGGGCTGGTCGCGCTGTGCCTGGCGGCACCGGCGATGGCCGACGACATGGTCTCGGACGAGGCCAAGGAGAAGATCGCTGCCAAGCTGACCGAGATGAGATGCGAGGTCGATCCGGACGACATCGAGATGACCGACGAGGGCGGCTACGACCTCGACGACGTGATCTGCGAGGGCACCGGGCAGTTCGACATCGAGCTCGACGCCGAGTTCAACGAGGTGAACCGCCGGGCGGAATGACGGCGGCGCGGCGGCCCCGGCGCGCGGGGCCGTCGGCACGACGGCAGGCGCGCCTTTGGGGGGAGGGGACCATGAAGACATTCGTTGCAGCACTCGTCGCCGGTTGCGTAATCGCGGCCGGCGCCGTCGCGCAGGACCTGCCGGTGATCCGGGCCGCGACGCTCAAGATCGGCACCGTGAACTGGGAGCTGTCGACCATCACCGGGATGGGGCTCGACGAGAAGCACGGCTTCCATCTCGAGATGCAGCCCTACGCCGACAACGGCGCCACCCGCATTGCGGTCGAGGGCGACGAGGCCGACATGGCGGTGGCCGACTGGATCTGGGTCGCCCGCCAGCGCGCAGAGGGCAGGGATTACGTGGTGATCCCCTATTCCCGCGCCGTGGGCGGGCTGGTGGTGCCGCAGGACTCCGGGGCCGAGACGCTCCGCGACATCGCCGGTGGCAAGATCGGCATCGCGGGCGGGCCGCTCGACAAGAGCTGGCTGATCCTGCGCGCCTACGCGGCACAGGAATACGACATGGACCTGAAGGCCGAGACCGAGCAGGTCTTCGGCGCGCCGCCGCTGATCTTCAAGTCGGGGCTTGGCGGCGACTATGCCGGGGCAATCAACTTCTGGCACTTCCTTGCCAAGATGAAGGCCGAGGGCATGCGCGAACTGGTCTCTGTCGAGACCGCCGCCGAGGCGCTGGGGCTCGACCCGGACGTGCCGCTGCTGGGCTACTACTTCAAGTCGTCGTTCTTCGAGGCGAACCCCGGGCTGGCACAGGCCTTCTACGAAGCCTCGCGCGAGGCCAAGGACCTGCTTTCGGGCGATGACGCCGCGTGGGAAGCGCTGCGCCCGCAGATGAACGCCGGCAGCGACGCCGAGTTCGAGCAGCTCCGCACCGACTGGATCGCCGGCATCCCCGCGCGCGGCCCGGTGGACGGGGCGGCGGCCGACAAGCTGCTGTCGCTGATGGCAGATCTCGGCGGCGCCGAGCTCGTGGGCTCGGCCACCAGCCTGCCCGAGGGGCTCTTCGTGGAGGTGCAATGACGCCCGGGATACGGCAGGACGGGGCGCGCGTGGTGCCCCTGCGCCCGCTCAGGCACGAGGAGGGGGCGATCCGCGTGGACGTCCGCGCCAAGCACTTCGGGCGCACGCAGGTGCTGCGCGACGTGCATTTCTCGGTGTCGCGCGGCGAGACGGTGGCCCTGCTGGGTCCGTCGGGGATCGGCAAGTCGACGCTTCTGCGCATCGTCGCCGGGCTCGACCGCGATTTCGACGGCAGCGTCCAGCGTCCCGAGGAGATGGCCATGGTGTTCCAGGAGCCGACCCTGCTGCCGTGGCGCTCGGCGCTTCAGAACCTGCTGCTGGTGCATCCCGGCCTGACCCCCAGTGAGGCCCGCGCCGCGCTCGACCGGGTCGGGCTCAAGGGCCGCGAGGACGCCTTTCCGCGTGCGCTCTCGCTCGGCCAGCAGCGGCGGCTGGCGCTGGCCCGCGCCTTTGCCGGGCGGCCCCGGATGCTGATCATGGACGAGCCCTTCGTCTCGCTCGACCCCAGCCTTGCTAATGCCATGCTGTCACTGGCCGAGGATCTCATCGCCGAGCAGCGCCCGGCGACCCTTTTCGTCACCCATGCCAGAGCCGAGGCCGACCGCCTTGCCAGCCGGGTGCTCGAACTGCGCGGCACCCCCGCCACGCTTACCCCCCATCCGATCTGAAGGAGGTCATTCCATGAAGGCACCGCTTTTCGCGGCCGCGCTCGCCGTGCTTGCCATTCCCGCCAGCGCCCACGAGTTCGGCTTTGCCGGCGTCCTGTCGAATTCCAACAAGGGCGAGATGCCCGGCATCACGCTCTCGGTGGGCAAGCCGCTGACCGACGGGCCGATCGCGCTCAAGTCCGGGATGCTCTACGAGCTCGAGATCGAGGCCGACGGCACCGGCGAGCTGGCGCTCGAGGGCTCGGGCTTTTTCCGCGCGATCTGGGTGAACGAGGTGGTGGTGAACGGGCTCGAGATCCGTCCCTTCGGGCTGGAATCCGTCGAGTTCGACGAGGAGGGCACCATGGAAATCGAGTTCCTGGCGATCAAGCCCGGCCAGTATTTCCTCAAGATCCCCGGCTCCAAGGGCGAGAGCCAGCGCGTCGACATCACGATCCAGTAGACCGCGCGTCGAAATCCGCGGGGGCGCGCATGACACGTGCCCCCGCGGCAGAGCTCATTCGCCGACGCAATCGGCGAAGTAGCGGGTCTGCCCGTCCTCGCCTGTTTCCACCACCAGACCGTGGATGTCGGTCTCGAAGCCCGGGCATTCGCGCGCGAACTCGCGGTTGAAGCGCAGGTAGTCGACGATCTTGGTGTTGAACACCTCGCCCGGGATCAGCAGCGGGATGCCCGGCGGGTAGGGGGTCACGAGGCTGGTGGTCACGCGCCCCTCGAGATCGTCGATGGCGACCCGCTCGGTCTTGCGCCGCGCGATATGCGCGAAGGCATCCGAGGGCGTCATCGCCGGGCGGTGATCGCTGAGGTAGATCTCGGTCGACAGCCGCGCCACGTCGTACTTGGCGTAAAGCGCGTGCACGTGCTGGCAGAGGTCGTAGAGCCCCATCTTCTCGTACCGCGACTGCTTGGCGCAGAACTCGGGCATCACCCGCCACAGCGGCTGGTTCTTGTCGTAGTCGTCCTTGAACTGCTGCAGCGCCGCCAGCAGCGTGTTCCAGCGGCCCTTGGTGATGCCGATGGTGAACATGATGAAGAAGCTGTAGAGCCCGGTCTTCTCGACCACCACGCCATGCTCGGTCAGGTACTTCGACACGATCGAGGCGGGGATGCCGGTGTCGCCGAAGTTGCCCTCGATATCGAGCCCGGGTGTTATGATCGTCGCCTTGATCGGGTCGAGCATGTTGAAGCCCGGCGCCATGTCGCCGAAGCCGTGCCACGCATCCGCGCCCGAGCTCTCGACGCCCTCGCTGTCGGTCTTCTTGAGCTCCCAGTCGCGGGTGCGGCCGATGCCTTCCTCGGCCAGCTGGTCAGGGCCCCAGACCTTGAACCACCAGTCGTTGCCGTATTCCTCGTCGACCTTGCGCATCGCCCGGCGGAAATCGAGCGCCTCGTCGAGGCTTTCCTCCACCAGCGCGGTGCCGCCCGGAGGCTCCATCATCGCCGCCGCCACGTCGCAGCTCGCGATGATCGAGTATTGCGGCGAGGTCGAGGTGTGCATCAGGTAGCTCTCGTTGAAGAGATGCCGGTCGAGCTTGGTCTCCTCGCTGTCCTGCACCAGCACGTGGCTGGCTTGGCTGATGCCGGCGAGCAGCTTGTGCACCGACTGGGTGGCATAGGTCACCGAGTGCTTGGTGCGGCCCCGCTTGCGGCCCATCGAGTGGTAGCTGCCGTAGAACGGGTGGAAGGCCGCGTGCGGCAGCCATGCCTCGTCGAAGTGCAGGTTCTCGACCCAGCCGTCGAGCATCCGCTTGATCTCTTCGGTGTTGTAGAGAACCCCGTCGTAGGTCGACTGGGTCAGCGTCATGATCCGCGGCTGCACCGCGTCGGCGTCATAGCCCTCGAGCAGCGGGTTCTCGCGGATCTTGGCCTTGATGGTCTCGGGCTCGAACTCGGAATGCGGGATCGGGCCGATGATGCCGAAGTGGTTCCGCGTCGGGCGCAGGAACACAGGGATCGCGCCGGTCATGATGATCGAATGCAG
>NZ_JAATOS010000194.1:0-7225 GCF_011806505.1 Salipiger sp. HF18
GCCCACGGCCACCGGAGGCGAGACCGATCCGGCCCGCCTTGCGGCTGCAGCCGTGGCGCTGGCGGTGGGCTACTTCGCCCGCAACCCGCTGCTCGCGATGGTCGTGGGCGCCGCAGTGCTCGTCGCCGGCGGTTACTGGGCTTCCTGAGCCTCGAACCGGGCGATGGCGACGGCCTTGTCGTCGGCATCATCCTCGCGCACCACGCGCTCGGTCACGCCCGGGTGCTGCGCGAGATTGTCGGCGAGCTTGTTGGGGAACCACGTCCGGTTGATGTCCCCGAAGCCAGGCAGCTGCGACAGCACGCCCGAGGTCGCGACGGTGCATTGCGACTGCGATACGGCGCCGTAGGATTCGGCCAGCTGCAACGCCCTCTCGGCGACGTCCGGCGAGACCTCGACGCGCTGGATGCGCACCCGGTAGGTCTCGCGCGCGTGGGCGCGTTCGTAGAACTGCTCGATGCGCGGGGTGACGCCGTAGAGCACGTCATCGCGCTCGAGCAGGCCGACCGCCCGTACCGAGCCCGCCGGCTCGAATGCGCCCCGGCCTCGCTGCGGTTGTTGATCATGGTGTAGAGCGTCAGCGCAGGCGGCCCGTCATGGACGTAGGCCGCCGCTGCGATGGCCTCGAGCGAGGCGTTTTCCCGGTTCGCCGAAGGGGTCGTGCAGCCCGCAAGGGCAGAGGCGGCCAGAACGGCAAGGACCGTGGCACGGAAGTACATCGCAGGCAGCTCCTGAGAGGACGTGGCGTCAGGCGCCGAAGATCGCCATGATGACCACGATCACGAAGATCACGGCAACGGTGCGGATCACGAACTTGATGAACCCGTGAAAGGTCTGTTCCTGATCGGTGATGTCCATGGTGCCGTGCTTGTGCTCAGCCATTCGTCCGCTCCGTCCCTGTGAATTAAGGTCTCTCCGTGGAATTGGTTAGCCGATTTGATTGGCCCTGTCACCTGCCCAAAAGGCACGATCTTTCAATGCCTGCCGCCCCCCCCCGGGGCGGGAGGCCCGGCTGCCGTGCTCAGATCGCCTGCCAGGTCCAGGCGCCATCCTCGCGCAGCACCCGCTGCACCCGGCCCTCGTGCCAGAGGTGCAGGCAGTGGGCCATGGCCTCGACCAGCGCCAGCCCGTACTCGGCCTCGCCGATGTTGCGCTTGAAGAGCACCGGGAAGCAATCACCCGCGGTCTTCGGCACGTCGAGGTAGCCGTGCAGCCGGTTCAGCGCGGAATGGTGGTTCTCGATCAGCTGCGCCATGCGGAAGGGCAGCCCGGTGAACGGCAGCTTGTGGCCCCCAAGCACGAGGTGCTCGGGCCGCGCCAGCTCGGCGAGGCGCTCGCAGGCCTCGAGCCAGTCGCCCACCGGGTCGGCCTCGGGCTCGGTGGCGTAGACGCCGATGTTGGAGCTGATGGTCGAGAGGATCTGGTCGCCGGACAGAACGAGGTTGTCGTCTCGCGACCAGAGCGTGGCGTGCTCGGGGGCGTGGCCGTTGCCGATGTGCACGTCCCAGGTGCGGCCGCCGATGCGGATGCTGTCGCCCTGCCGGATGCGGGTGAAACCCAGCGGCATCGGCCAGACGCAGTCCGAGAAGTTGAACGGCCGCTCGGCGCTGCGCTTGGCGAGGATCTGGGGCGCCATGCCGCAGCGGCGCCAGTAGGTCAGCTGCGCCTCGGTTGGCAGGTCCTGCGAATCGAGCGTCAGCATGCGCGAGAACAGCCACGCGGTGCGCGTGGTTACCAACTCGGCACCACGTTCCTGGAACCAGCCGGCAAGGCCGACGTGGTCGGGGTGGTGATGGGTCACCAGGAACCGCGTCACCGGCTTGCCCATGAGCGGGCCCGCCAGCAGCGTCTCCCAGATCGCCTGCGTGCGTTTCGAGGAGAAGCCGGTATCGACGACGGTCCAGCCATCGCCGTCATCCAGCGCGTAGACGTTGACATGGTCCAGCGCCATGGGCAGCGGCAGCCGCATCCAGAGCACCCCCTCCGCCACTTCGATCGCGCTGCCCAGCTCGGGCGGGGTGTCGTACGGGTAGCTGATGCAACCGGTCATGGGATCAGGCCGCGAGATCGTCGGGGGAGATCTCCATCAGCTCGGCCTCGCCGGCGCGGACGTGGCCGAGAAGTCCCGCGTGTTCCGGCAGCAGGCGCGTGATATAGTAGCGCGCGATGCGCCCGTGCGCCCCGTCGGGATCGGCCATCGCCGCCCGCAGGTGGTAATGCCCGCCCAGCACCCGTGCGAAGGCGCGCAGGTAGGGCACCGCGGTGCCGAAGCGCTCGGCCATGGGCTGGGCGACCAACCATTCGGTGGTCTCGCGCAGGGTCTCGGCGGCCTCCCAGACGGCGCCCGCCAGCTCGGGCAGCGCGCCCTTGGCGGCCTCGGCGTCGGCCTCGATCTCGTCGAGCAGACGGGCCGCGGCCTCGCCGCCGTCCATCAGCTTGCGGCCGACCATGTCCATCGCCTGGATGCCGTTGGTGCCCTCGTAGATCGCCGTGACCCGCACGTCGCGGTAGAACTGCGCGGCGCCGCTTTCCTCGACGTAGCCCATGCCGCCGTGCACCTGCACGCCCATCTCCGAGACCTCGCAGCCGATGTCGGTGCCGAAGGCCTTGGCGATGGGGGTCAGGAAGGCCGCGCGGGCGTCCCACTCGGCCTCACCGGTGGCGCGCCCCATGTCGATGGAGATGGCGCAGTCCAGCGCGATGGCGCGGGCGGCGAAGATCTCGGCCTTCATCGTCGCCAGCATCCGGCGCACGTCGGCGTGGCCGATGATGGTGTCGAAGGGGCTCTTGCCCTGCTTGCGCTCGTTGGCGAAGGCCAGCGCGTGCTGGTAGGCGCCCTCGGCCGCCCCCACGCCCTGACCGCCGACGCCGAGGCGGGCGTTGTTCATCATGGTGAACATGGCCTTCATGCCGCTGCCCGGGGCGCCGATCATCCAGCCGGTGGCGCCCTCGTAGGACATCACGCAGGTCGGCGAGCCGTGCAGGCCCATCTTGTGCTCGAGGCTCACCACCTTGAGGCTGTTGGCCACGCCCGGGTTGCCGGCGGCATCGGGGATGAACTTCGGCACCATGAAGAGGCTGATGCCCTTGGTTCCCGCAGGCGCGCCGGGAAGCCGCGCCAGCACGAGGTGGCAGACGTTCTCGACGAAATCCGCATCGCCCCAGGAGATGAAGATCTTCTGGCCGGTGATGGCGTAGGTGCCGTCGCCGTTGTCATCGGCCCTGGAGGACAGCGCGCCCACGTCCGAGCCCGCCTGCGGCTCGGTGAGGTTCATGGTCCCCGACCACTCGCCCGAGATCAGCTTGGGCAGGTACAGGGCCTTGATCTCGTCCGAGGCGTGGTGCTCAAGCGCCTCGATCTGGCCCTGCGTCAGCAGCGGATTCAGCTGCAGCGACAGGCAGGCGCCCGACATCATCTCGTTGACTGCGGTCGAGATCACCACCGGAAGCCCCATGCCGCCGTATTCGGGATCCGCGGTGATCGCCACCCAGCCGCCGTCCGAGATCGCCTTGTAGCCCTCGGCGAACCCGGGCGAGCTGCGCACGACGCCGTTCTCGAGCCGCGCCGGATGCAGGTCGCCGTTGCGCTGCAGCGGGGCCATCACCTCGTCGCACATCTTGCCCGCCTCGGTCAGCACCGCGGTCACCGTATCGGTGGTCGCTTCGGAAAAGCGCTGCGTGTCCTGCACGGCAGAGAAACCGACGACATTTTCAAGAAGGAAGCTGAACTCGGAGACGGGGGCGCGGTACGGCATGACCATGTTCCAATCACGGTTGGCAATATGTGAGCACTGAGCTAGTCAATGCGGCAATTCTCGGGAAGCGACCCTAGTCGCCCCCGCGCCCCTGTCCAACCAAAACGCGGCGTCACGACGAATGAGCGAAATGGCAACCCAGCGCCTCACGGCCGACCCCGAGGGCATCGCCCGCGCCGCCACGCTGCTGCGCGACGGCCAGTTGGTCGCCTTCCCGACCGAGACCGTCTACGGGCTGGGCGGCAACGCGCTCGACGATCGCGCCGTGGCCGGCATCTTCGAGGCCAAAGGCCGCCCCTCGTTCAACCCGCTGATCGTGCACCTCGCCGATCTCGACGCGGTCAAGGAACTGGTGCAGTGGTCCGATCTCGCCGACGTTGCGGCGCAGGTGTTCTGGCCCGGCCCGCTGACCATGGTGCTGCCGATCCGCGCGGGCGCGAAGGTGTCGAAGCTGGTCAGCGCCGGGCTCGACTCGCTGGCGGTGCGGATGCCCGCGAGCCCGGTGGCACGCACGCTACTGCGCGAATGCGGCTGCCCGGTGGCGGCGCCCTCGGCCAACCGCTCGGGCCGCATCAGCCCGACCCGCGCCGAGCACGTGCTCGAGACCCTCGACGGGCGCATCGCGGCGGTGCTCGACGGCGGCCCCTGCGACGTGGGGCTCGAATCGACCATCCTCGGGCTCACCGGCAAGCCGACGCTGCTGCGCCCCGGCCGGGTCACCGCCGCGCTCCTGTCCGAGGCGCTCGGCCGCCCGGTGATGGAGCGGCGCGACCGTGACCAGATCTCGGCCCCCGGCCAGCTTGCCTCGCATTACGCTCCGAACGCGCGGGTCCGGCTCAATGCCTCCGAGTGGCACGAGGGCGAGGCACGGCTCGGCTTCGGCCGCACCGAGGGCGACTGCGACCTGAACCTCTCGCCCGCGGGGGATCTGGTCGAGGCTGCGGCGAATCTGTTCGAATACCTGCACCGGCTCGATTCCTCGGGCGCCGAGATCATCGCGGTCATGCCGGTTCCCCATGTCGGGCTGGGCGTGGCGATCAACGACCGGCTCAGCCGCGCCGCCGCGCCGCGGGGCTGAGACCACAAGACCACCAAGGCGTCAGTCGGTCTCGGGCTCCGGCCGCTCGATCACCACGAAGGCCACCGCCGTCACCACGAAAAGCAGCTGCGCCAGAACCATGAAGCTGCGGTCCTCCTGCACCGACCCCGCGGGCGGAAGGGATCAGGTGCAGCAGGTGGACAGACGAGATCAGCAGGATCGTGGTCGCGATGCGCACCGGCAGCCCGCCAGCCGCTGCTTGCGTCATCCCGCCGATTGGCGAATGTCTCGCCCGCAGACAAAACCCCAAGGGGACCGCCGCGCCACGATTTGCCGCAGGTAGACGCAAGTGCACACCGCCGCCGGGCAGCGCGCTTGCAGGTCAGGCGGTGCCGCCCTCGGCCGAAAGCAGGTGCGCCGGGATCCCCATGGAATTCAGCGCCGCTTCCCATTTCGAGGCATCGGCGGTGTCGAAGACCAGCGCGGGCGAGGCGTCGCACACCAGCCAGGCGTTCTGTGCCAGCTCGCCCTCGAGCTGCCCCGGCCCCCAGCCGGCATAGCCCAGCATCGCCATCCAGCGCTCGGGCGGGTTGCCGCGGGCGATGGTCTCGAGCACGTCGAGCGTGCCGGTCATGTTGAAATCCTCGTCGACCTGCAGCGTGGTGAGCCCGGACTTGTAGTCGGGCGAGTGCAGCACGAATCCCCGGCCGGCCTCGACCGGCCCGCCGAAATGCACGTGCCGCAGGTCGAGCCCCGGGGCCGGCGAGATCGAGAGCTGTTCGAGCAGGGCCGCCATGGTGACGTCGCCCGACGGCTTGTTCACGATCAGCCCCATCGCGCCCTCGTCGGAGTGAGCGCACATGTAGACCACGGCATGTTCGAATCGCGGGTCGCCCATGCCCGGCATGGCAATGAGCATCTTGCCCGTAAGATCGGTTGCGCCAGAGGCGATATCCATTCGGTTGCTGTCCTGCTCGGGGTTGCCCCTCCAACATGACCCCCAGCCGGGTATGGTGCAAGGGAGGACATGTCACACAGTCGGGCTCACACGGTGCTCTCGCCGCAATGTGACTTGGCAACTCATTCCGAATTGCCCAAGTGTCGAGCATGATCCGAGCCCTGACCAAGACCCTTGCCGCCTGCCTCGCGCTCGCCCTGCCGCTTCAGCCGGCACAGGCGGAAGAGCCCGTGCGGGCCGAGCTGCGCCCCGGCTGGCGCCTGCCCAACGGCGACCACATGGCAGCGCTGCACCTGTCGCTGGCGCCGGGGTGGAAGACCTACTGGCGCGCGCCCGGGGATGCCGGCATCCCGCCGAGCTTCGACTGGAAGGGTACCCGCAACGCCCGCGACATCGCCGTGCTCTGGCCGACGCCGCACGTGTTCTGGCAGTCCGGCATGCGCTCGGTGGGCTACAAGGGCGACCTCGTGCTGCCGATCCGGATCACCCCCGGCAACAAGGGCGAGATCACCCTGAAGACCGAGATGCAGATGGGTCTCTGCAGCGACATCTGCGTGCCCCACACGCTCCGCATCGACGCCACCCTGCCCGCCGAGGGCAGCACGCCCGACCCTATGATCGCCTCGGCGCTGGCCTCGGCACCGTTCTCGCGCGGCGAGGCCTCGGTGCGCGCGGTGCGCTGCAGCGTGCGCCCGGTGGACGGCGGCGTCTCGCTGCGGGCCGAGATCGACATGCCCCGCGCCGGTGCCGAAGAGGAAGCGGTGGTCGAGAGCGGCCAGCCCACGGTCTGGGCCGCCGAGCCGCAGACCCGCCGCGAGGGCGGCACGCTGGTGACCGAGACCAAGCTCATGCACATGGACGGCAAGCCGTTCATGCTCGACCGCTCGCGGCTGCGCTTCACCGTTCTGGGCAGTGAGCACGCGGTCGACATCCAGGGTTGCGACAGCTGATCCTTCAGGCGTTCAGCCTCAGGCGGCCCGCCGCCGGCGCTGAATCAACAGAGCGACAGAGGCCAGCGCCCAGATCAGAACGATCCCCGCGGCTACGCCCCCGATGAAGAGCACGAAGGCCGCCCCCAGCGGGGCCAGCAGCGCCAGTGACGGAAGCGCCAGCACCGGCAGAAGCGCGCCCGTCACCGCCACGTAGCCCATCGTCGCCCCCAGCCACAGCAGCACCGCCGCCAGCGCGAGGCCCATCAGCGCCCGCACCGGCGCCATGCGGAAACGGACGCCGCGCCGGAACGCCGCCAGCCGCCGGCTGATGTCGTGCTGCACCGCGATCAGCGCGGGCACCACCATCAGCACCAGAAGCATCCCGAAGCCCAGCCCGTAGACCAGCGTGATCACCGTGGGCTTGAGGAACTGCGCGTCGGCGCTGCGCTCGTAGAGCAGCGGCGCGAGGCCCAGCACCGTGGTCGCGGTGGTCAGGAACACCGGCCTCAGCCGGTCCGCCGTACCGTCGATGATCGCGCGG
>NZ_JAATOS010000195.1:0-7189 GCF_011806505.1 Salipiger sp. HF18
CGCTCGATCATGTTCAAGCAACGCACCACCCGCGAAGCGCTGCTCGACCAGCACCGGGCCATCAACACCGCGCTGCAGGCCCGCGATCCGGCCGCCTCGCGCGCGGCGGTCGAGGCGCACCTAGCCTACGTGGAAGGCGCGCTCGCCGCCGACCGGCAGGCGGAGCGCAACGAGGACATCGCCCGACAAAGGCTCGAGCGGGTGAAGACGCGGAGCTGAGCTCGGGCCGCCGGTTGCTCTGGCGGCGTTGGAGAGGGGGCGCTGCCCCCTCGGCGCGATGCGCCTCACCCCCGGAGTTTATCTGGCAAGATGAAGGCGCAAGGGGGACGTGTGGGAAGCACGCTTCCCTGGGGTGGCGTGGCGTTTGTTGATGTGGGGTTACGAATCCTTTGGCAGTTCGTGGTCCGACGTGGCGTCATCCACCGGACTGTGCCTGATCACATGACGGCGCGCTGGGGAGATGCGGCGAGGGCAGAGAGCTCGGGTAGTGCGGCGTCTCCGGGTGGGTTGGGGATACGCAGATCGAGCGCCACCTGCAAGCGCCGCCGGGAATTTGACCGGCAAGATGAAGGCGCGAAGGGGGAGGTACGGGAAGGACGCCGCGCCGGGGTGGCGCGGCGTCTGTCGGTGTGTGGGGTTACGAGCCCGAGGGCAGCTTGTAGGCCACCAGCGCGTCCCCTACCGGCGTGTGCATGAAATGGTGACCGCCCGGTCCGATGACGACGTATTGCTCGCCGTCCACCTCGTAGGTGATCGGGTTCGCCTGCCCGCCCTGGTCGAGCACGTCTGACCAGAGCGTCTCGCCGGTCTGCAGGTCGATGGCGCGGAACAGGTTGTCGGTGGCGGCGCCGATGAAGATCAGCCCGCCCTTGGTGACCACCGAGCCGCCGTTGTTGGGCGTGCCGATCTTGACCGGCAGCATCGAGGGGATGCCGAACGGCCCGTTGCGGCGCGCGGTGCCGATGGGCGTGTCCCAGACCTGTTTGCCGGTCTCGAGGTCGACTGCGGTGATCCCGCCGTAGGGCGGGCGGGTGCAGGGCATGCCGGTAAGTTCGGACTGCCAGCCGGCGTTCACCTGGATCGCGTAGGGCGCGCCGGCCTGCGGGTCGCCCGCGCCCTCGGCGCCGGCACCGCCGCCGTTGCCGGTCTCGTTGATCGGCTTCCAGCCCTCGGCATCCGCGGTCTCGCGCGGGACCAGCCGGTTGAAGTTCGGCACGTCGTTGTAGTTCATGATCATCAGGTTGCGCTCGGGGTCGATGGCGACCGAGCCCCAGTCATTGCCGCCGTTGTAGCCGGGATACTGGATGTACCAGTCCTCGCCCGGGGGCGTCAGGTAGCCGTCATAGCGCGCCTGGCGGAAGCGGATCCGGCACCAGAGCTGGTCGATGGGGGTGAAGCCCCACATGTCCTTCTCGGTGAGGTCCGGCTTGCGGATGTCGAACCACTCGGACACCGGCTGGCTGTCGGCGACGTAGTCCGGCTCGACCGGCGACTCGGGCAGGTCGGTCACCTCGCCCACCGGGGTCAGCGGCTCACCGGTCTCGCGGTTCAGGATGTAGACGTCGCCCTGCTTGGAGGCGAGCAGGATGGCCTTCTGCCCCTGGTAGTCGAGCAGCGAGGCCTGGCTGCCGAGATCGTAATCCCAGACGTCGTGACGCACGGTCTGGAACTTCCAGCGCTCCTCGCCCGTGGTCGCGTCGAGCGCCACCAGCGAGGTGGCGTAGTCGTTCTCGACCTCCGAGCGGTTCGAGCCCCAGTAGTCCACCGACGAGTTGCCGAGCGGCAGGTAGACCATGCCGAGTTCTTCGTCGCCAGTCGCGGTGGTCCACATGTTGGGCGTACCGCGGGTATAGGTCCCGCCCTCGGGCGGGCCGTTGCGCATCTCGTCGGGGGCGGCGAGATCCCATGCCCAGACCAGCGCGCCGCTGCGGGCATCGTAGCCGCGGATCACGCCCGAGGGGGCGTCCTCGGCCTGCCCGTCCTTGACCTGCGCGCCGGTGACGACGACGCCGCGCACGATGGCAGGGGGCGCAGTCACCGCGTACCAGCCGGGGACCTTGTCGCCGATGCCCTCCCAGAGGTCGACGTTGCCGGCCTCGCCGAACTCGGCGCAGGGCTCGCCGGTGGCGGCGTCGACAGCGATCAGGCGGGCGTCGATGGTGCCCTCGATGACTCGGGTGCGACAGGCGTCGCCCTCGGCCTTGGCCGGGTCCGTCCAGACCGAGACGCCGCGGCAGGTGGCGCCGTAGGGGATGGCCTCGGCCGGCACTTCGGGATCGTAGCGCCAGTTCTCCTCGCCGGTCCTCGCGTCGACAGAGACGAGGATGTTCATGGCGGTGCACATCAGGAGGTCGTCTCCGACCTTGAGCGGGGTGTTCTCGGGCGAGTACTTGCCCTCGGCGGCGCCGCTCGGCAGGTCGCCGGTGTGATAGACCCACGCGCGTTCGAGCCCGGCGACGTTCTCGGGGGTGATCTGGTCGAGCGGCGAATAGCGCTGCGCCGCCTCGTCGCCGCCCCAGAACGGCCAGTCGCTGCCGACATCGCTCGGGGTGACGGCGGCGTAGGGCGCGGATTCGTTGCCGGGCGCTTCCGCCGCCTCGGGGGTGGCGCTGTCCTCGGCGGGGGCGTCGTTCTGTTCCTGCGCCGTGGCCGCGCCGTCGTCACCGGGGGCCGTGGTGGCGCCTTCCGTCGGCGCCGCGCTCTCCTCGGCGGGGGCTGCAGCCTCTTCTGCCGGAGCGGCGGTGTCGTCAGCCGGGGCCGGGGCCTCTTCGGCGGGGGCGGCGCTGTCCTCCTCGGAGGGCGATGCGCTGTCCCCGTCGGAGGGCGGGGCGATGTCTCCCTCGGTGGACGGCGCGCTGTCGTCCCCGGCCGGTGCGGGGGCGTCTTCGTCGGTGGCGGTGGGCGCTTCGGGCGCGGGTTCCGCCGGGGTGGCGTCCTGCGCCTCGGGCGGGGCGCCCTCTTCGCTGCCGGTGGCGGTGTCGGGAGCCGGTGCGGTGTCCTGCGCCAGCGCCGGCGCCAGCGGGGCGGCGAGCGCGGCGGTCAGGGCGAGCACCGACAGGCTGCGGGAATGAATGTATGTCATGAGACCTCCTCGAGAGCCGGCGCGCGCGCCCTGCCCTCCTTGTCCAGTCAGTTGGGTCCGGTCAGTAGGCCGGGCGCCGCACGACGCGGCGGATGTTGGGGATGCAGAGCAGCAGCAGCACGAGGATCACCGTCGGTGCGACCATGCGCGGGACCTGCGCCCACCAGTCGGCGCCGACCTCCCACCAGGCCCAGACGACGGTGCCGATCCAGACAACGAGATAGAGCCAGAGCGCCGCCATACGGCCGTGGTTGAGCAGGATGCCGGTTCCGATCAGCCCGAGCCCGGCCAGCCCGTAGTACCAGCTTCCCCCCAGCGCGATCAGCCAGACGCCGCCGATGGCGATGACGAGACCGAACAGCACGCAGATCCAGCCGAGCAGCCTCACTCCCCAGCCGGGGTGCGTCAGCGGTTCGGCGCGCGCAGAGCTGCCGGCACGGGACGTGTCATAAGTGGCGGTCATGAAGACCTCCCTTCCATGTCTATTCGCTTGGCAAGGGCGGGGAGGCGGGCAACGAGGGGCACCGACCATGACCTGGCCCTCATCAATGGAACGGAGGTGCGGCTCGGAAGGTTCCCGCCGATCACGAAATTCTTTCAGCAGGCCGCAATACAGCGGTCCGGGGGCATCTCAAACCACCCTCCGGGCAAGAAAAAACCCGGGCGCAAGCGCCCGGGCAGTTGGTCACGAAAGGCTGATAGGAAGGAGGAGATCAGCCTTTGGAGAATTCGGGATAGGCCTCCATGCCCAGTTCGCCCATGTCGAGGCCCGCGATTTCTTCCTCTTCCGAGACACGGATGCCCATGACCAGCTTGAGGATGAACCACACGACCGCGGAGGAGATGAGGGTGAAGATGCCGACCACGACGATGCCGTAGAGCTGGGTCGCGAAGGATGCGTCGGCGTTGGTGAAGACCACGGCGATGGTGCCCCAGATGCCACAGATGAGGTGGACCGGGATGGCGCCCACGACGTCGTCGATCTTGAGCTTGTCGATCATCGGAACCGCGAAGACCACGATGATGCCGCCGATTGCGCCGATGATCAGCGCCGCGCCGAGCGTCGGGGTGAGCGGCTCTGCGGTGATCGAGACGAGGCCTGCGAGGGCGCCGTTCAGCACCATGGTGAGGTCGGGCTTCTTGTACATGATCTGGGTGATGATCAGCGCGGCCACCGAACCGCCGGCTGCGGCGATGTTGGTGTTGGCGAAGATCCGCGACACGTCTGCCACGTCACCGACGGTGCCCATGGCAAGCTGCGATGCGCCGTTGAAGCCGAACCAGCCGAGCCACAGGATGAACGTGCCGAGGGTCGCGAGGGTCAGGTTCGAGCCCGGGATCGGGTTGACGCGGCCGTCCTTGAACTTGCCGATACGCGGTCCGAGGATGATGGCGCCGGTCAGTGCGGCCCAGCCACCCACCGAGTGCACGACGGTCGAGCCGGCGAAGTCGAGGAAGCCCGCTTCGTCGAGGAAGCCGCCGCCCCACTTCCAGGAAGCCTGCAGCGGGTAGATGATCGCGGTGAGCACGATGGTGAAGATCAGGAACGGCCACAGCTTGATGCGCTCGGCGAGGGTGCCGGAGACGATCGAGGCGGTGGTTGCGCAGAACATCAGCTGGAAGAAGAAGTCCGAGCCGGTCGAGGCGTAGGAGTAGTCGTCCGCGGCATCGGCGGTCACGCCGACGGCTTCGAGAACGGCCGGGCCCCAGACGCCGGACAGCACGCCGTCCATGGACCAGGTGCCGAGCGGGTACATCAGGTTGTAGCCGATGAGGTAGTAGAAGATGCCTGCCAGCGAGAACAGCACGACGTTCTTCATGCACTGCATCGCGACGTTCTTGGACCGGACGAGGCCGGCCTCGAGCATGGCGAAGCCCGCGGCCATCCACATCACGAGGAAGCCGCCGATGAGGAAGAGCAGCGAGTTGAGGATGAAGATCGTGTCAGTCGACGCGTTCACGCCCGGAACGGGGCCCTCGTCCTGCGCGAGGCCCAGCGACGGCAGCGCGATCAGCGCGGCGACCGGGGCGAGAGTCTTGAGAAGTTTCATGTTGCGATGTCCCTAATAATCCTGCGGTCCGATGATGGTCAGATCGCGTCGGCGTCGGTTTCGCCGGTGCGCACACGCACGGCCTGCTGCACGTCGAGAACAAAGATCTTGCCGTCGCCGATCTTGCCGGTCTGGGCGGTCTTGGTGATCGTCTCGACGACCTGATCGGCCATGGAAGCCGCAACCACGATCTCCAGCTTGATCTTCGGCACGAAATTCACCGCGTATTCTGCGCCGCGATAGATTTCCGTGTGTCCAGACTGCGAGCCGAAGCCCTTGATTTCCGTCACCATCATGCCGCGCACGCCGATTCCGGTGAGCGCCTCACGCACCTCCTCGAGCTTGAACGGCTTGATCGTCGCAATGATCAGTTTCACCTTGGTCCCTTTCGATTTCGCAGACCGCAGCCTGCACTATGCAGTGGCAGGAAGACGCCCACGGCTCGGGTTTGAAAGAAACGGGGCTTGTAACGCTGGGGCTGCGCCCCAAGGATGATCAAGAAATGTACTGTTTTTGAACAGATGCACGAATGATAGGCACACTAAAAACTCGTCATTGTGACCGTTTCGCGGTCTACATCCCCGGTCAAAGCCGTTATTCTGCGGTGCAAACACAAGAACACCGGGCAGAAGAGACATGAGTGATTCAGGCCGGGGCAAGGGCCGGCTGGTTGCTGAACGGCGCTACAGCAGAAAGAGCCCGCAGAACGCCAGCAAAAGCCCTAAGAAGCCCACGAAAACAACGACGAAGAAATCCGCGAGATCGACCGCGCGCAGCCGCAAGGCGCCGCGCCGCAACCCCGTTGTCGGGTTCATCCTCGGCGTCTTCGGCTGGATCTTCGGGCTGATCTGGACGATCACCTGGCGTGTCACCGCGGTGGTTGCCCTGCTCGTGGGTCTCGGCGTCGCCTATTTCTACAGCACCCTGCCCTCCTATGACGCGATGCTCGACGGTCGGGCGCGCGGCTCGGTCACGCTGATGGACCGCAACGGCTCGATCTTCGCTTGGCGCGGCGACCAGTTCGGCGGCGCCGTGACCGCCGACAGCGTCAGCCCGCACCTCAAGAACGCCGTCGTCGCCACCGAGGACAAGCGCTTCTACAAGCACTTCGGCGTGTCGCCGCGCGGTGTCGCGAGCGCCGTGCGCATCAACCTCTCGGAAGGCCGCGGCCCGCTCTCGGGCCACGGCGGCTCGACGATCAGCCAGCAGACCGCGAAGCTGCTCTGCCTCGGCGTCGAGTTCGACCCGACCCAGTGGAAGAACGAAGCCGAATACGTCGCCGACTGCCGCGAGACCTCGCTGGCCCGGAAGGGCAAGGAGGCGCTCTACGCCATGGCGATGGAGGCCAAGTACAGCAAGGACGAGATCCTCTCGATCTACCTCAACCGCGCCTACTGGGGCGGCGGCGCCTACGGCGTCGAGGCCGCGGCCGAGCGCTACTTCAGCAAGCACGCGGGCGAGCTGAACCCGCAGCAGTCCGCGATGCTCGCGGGCCTGCTGACCGCGCCCTCGTCGCTTGCGCCCACCAACAACCTCGAACGCTCGCAGGCCCGCGCCTCGACCGTGCTGCGGCTGATGCACGATCAGGGCTACCTGACCGACCAGCAGTTCGACACCGCCATGGCCAACCCCGCGACCCTCTCGGAAGAGGCCGAATCGAAGACCGGCGGCTATTTCGCCGACTGGATCATGTCCGACCTCGAGGACAACGCCTTCACCAAGAAGACCTCCGAGGACCTCGTGGTGCGCACCACCCTCGACCAGCGCCTGCAACGCGCTGCCGAGGACGCGATGAACAAGGTCTACGCCGAGAAGGTCACCAAGCCCGGCTCGGTGGTCGAGGCGGCAATCGTGGTGATGTCGTCGGACGGCGCCGTGCGCGCCATCGTGGGCGGCAAGAAAACCGGCGTCTCGGGCGTGTTCAACCGCGCCACGCAGGCCAAGCGGCAGACCGGCTCGTCGTTCAAGCCGTTCATCTACGCCACCGCGCTGGAACTCGGCCATTCGCCCTACGACACCGTCGTGGACGAGCCCTTCTGCATGATCATTTTTTTTA
>NZ_JAATOS010000196.1:0-7202 GCF_011806505.1 Salipiger sp. HF18
GATCCGGGCCTGCTCAACCGGATGAGGTCATCAACGCATCGTCGATCTCGCGCGCCCGCACGGCGGCGGGGCGTGTTGTCAGGCGCTCGGCGTAGTCGGAAAATCCGGGCGGCTCGGGGAGAGAACCGAGCATCCGTCCCCAGAGGATTTGCGACCCGACATAGACATCCGCGGCGCTGAAGGTCGTTCCGGTGACGTAGTCTCGCCCGTCCGAGAGCATCGCGGCGAGTGCATCGGCGACCGCCTCCAGCGATCCGTACCCGGCGCGTCCGCGCGCCTGCGGGTCGTCCGGCAGCGAGAAATTGAAGTGGGCGTTGGTGATCGCCGCCTCGCCCGGTCCCGCGGCGAAGAACATCCAGCGCAGGTATGCCGCGCCCTCGGGCGTGCCCGGTTCAGGCGCGAGCCCTGCTTCGGGGAAGGCGGCAGCGAGATAGGCGCAGCAGGCGGCGGCTTCGGTCACGACGGCCTCTCCATGCTGCACGGCCGGAACCTTTCCCATGGGGTTGATCGCCAGGTAGTCTGGCGATTTCATCGGCGGTCCATACGCGAGCACCCGCGTCTCGTATGGCTGACCGAGCTCCTCGAGCATCCACCGCACGATGCGGCCGCGGGACATGGGGTTGGTGTAGAAGATGATTTCGGACATTGGGAGCGCACCCTGCTTTCCGTTTGCGTCGGGATGGTCCGTCATCGCGCCGGGTTGTGACAAGAAGAAAATCCGGAGGGGCGACGGGGGCGAATGCCGGTGTTCTCCCGACTTCCCGGAGAGGGGGACGCAAGGGGCGCGACTCCCCGGTTCTTGCCGTGGGCCGGACGGTCCGGCGAGCCGGGTCAATGGTCCGGCGCGGGGCAGGGGCGCCCCGGTGTCCAGCCCGATGATCCCGGCCGAACACCGCTTTCGCGTCCCGCACCGGCCTTGGCGACGGGCAGGAGCGGGCCGAAGGAGCCCACGCTGACCACGTCGCCCGCCCTGAGCGTCACGCCTTTCGACATCAGCCACAGCACCGCGTTGGCGGGGTGGCCGAGCACCGCCGCACCGGGAGCCTCGGTCAGCGTCGTGCCGTCCGCGGCGGCGAGCGTCACTGTCATCGACGCCAGCGCCTGCGAGATCGCGGCGGGATCCTCGACGGGGATGTCGGCGCCCACCACGCCCAGCCGGGCGGCGACGCCGATGGCGGTGAGGGTGATGCCGTTCACCGGCTCGCCCTCGGCGAAGGTGAGATCGGGCAGCTCGATGAAGGGGCGGAGCGCCGAGAGATGCGCCACGACCTCATCCGGCGTGGTGGCCTCGCGGATGCCGTTGTCGCCCACCACCAGCAGCAGGTCGGCCTCGATCAGCGGCACGGTGCCGAAGCCCGAGGGCACCTCGGCGCCGTCTTCCAGCAGCATGTCGCGGTAAAGCACGCCCATCACCGGTTCGCTGACGCCGAAATGCTCTTGCGCAGGCTTGCTGGTGAGCCCGACCTTGTAGCCCACCACGGGGCCCATCTCGGGCTCGAGCGCCGCGATCAGCTTGCCCTGCGTGCAGAGCGCGTCCTCGAGGCTGCCGTCGGCGCCAAGCGCCTTGGCGGGCGCGCGCGACAGGTAGGCGTCGACATATGCGGAAATCTCGGCGTCGCCGGCGCAGTCAGCGGACGCGGTGCCGGCCGCGAGCAGCGCGGCCAGAATGATGCGGAACATGGGTGTCCTCCCCCCGGTACAATGCGCAAAGCATGGCAGCGCGGCCGGCACCGGGCAACGGATTCGCGGCTCAGCGCTCGTAGAGCTCGAGAGGCAGCCCGTCGGGATCAGCGAAGAAGGTGAAGCGCTTGCCGGTCAGCGCGTCGGTGCGGATGGGCTCGACCGCGACGCCCTGCGCCTCGAGCCGTTCGCGGGCGGCCGCGACATCGGCAACGGTGAAGGCGAGGTGGCGGAGCCCCTTGGCCTCGGGGCGGTCGGGACGGTCGGGCGGGGCGGGGAAGCTGAAGAGCTCGATCTGGCCACCGCCCGGAAGCGCGAGGTCGAGTTTCCAGCTGTCACGCTCGGCCCGGTGGGTCTCGGCAAGGATCGCGAGGCCCAGTACCTCGGTGTAGAAGGCCTTGCTGCGGGCGTAGTCGCCGCAGATCACCGCGACGTGGTGAGATCCCTCGATCATGCGCGTCCCCCGGCCACAGCCCCTGCGTCGATGCGCCATAGAGAGCGGATCGCGGCGGGCGGTGCAAGGGGCGGTGCAGGGCATGAGAGGGCGGATATTGCCCGGAAACCCGGGGTCCCCGGACACACGAAGGCCCCGGCGAGGGAAAGCCGGGGCCGGTACGTGCCTTACGGGGTACGTGCCTTACGGGGCCTGAAATCAGGTCGCGTGCTTGTTGTGGAAGGCGTCGACCTGTTTCTCGGCCTCGTCTTTTTCGATGCCGTAGCGCTCCTGAATCGCGCCAACCAGCTTGTCGCGGTTGCCTTCGATCCGGTCGAGATCGTCATTGGTGAGCTTGCCCCATTGCACCTGGGCCTCACCCTTGAACTGTTTCCACTTGCCTTCGATAACATCCCAATTCATCGGAAGTCTCCTTTCGTCAGGCTGTCCCGCCTCATCGCGGGGTTCGACAGCAAAACGCCGGGATCCGCCTGCCGGTTCCGTGACGATCAGACGAATTGTTCGCGGATCAGCCGTTCCTCGAGCCCGTGGCCCGGATCGAAGAGCACCCGGTGCGCGACCGAGGGTTCCGAGCGCACCTCGACCCGCAGCACGTCGCGAACCGACTGGCTGTCGGCCTCGGCCATGACCGGGCGTTTCTCGGGTTCGAGCACCTCGAAGGTGACCTCGGCGGCCTTGGGCAGCAGCGCGCCGCGCCAGCGCCGGGGCCGGAAGGCGGCGACCGCGGTCAGTGCCAGCACGTCGGAGCCGATGGGAAGGATCGGGCCGTGGGCCGAGTAGTTGTAGGCCGTGGAGCCCGCGGGCGTGGCCAGCAGCGCACCGTCGCAGACCAGTTCGGGCATGCGCAGCTTGCCGTCCACGTAGATCGCCAGCCGCGCCGCCTGCGGCCCGCCGCGCAGCAGCGAGACTTCGTTGATTGCGAGGGCCCGATGGGTGCTGCCGTCGGCGCGGTGGGCGCGCATCGAGAGCGGGTTGATCACCGCCTCCTCGGCGGCGGCGAGCCGTTCCTCGAGCGCGTGCTCGGAATAGGCGTTCATCAGGAAGCCCACGGTGCCCCGGTTCATGCCGTAGACCGGCACCGCCAGCTCTTCGGTCCGGTGCAGCGTGTGCAGCATGAAGCCGTCGCCCCCCAGCGCCACGATCACGTCCGCGCCGTTCTCGGCGTGGTTGCCGTAGCGGCGGGTAAGCCCCTCCAGCGCGGATTGGGCGATGGCGGCATTCGAGGCGCAAAAGGCGATTTTCAGCGACATGGGTTTCCCGAACTCGGTCGTTCGGTTCCGAAACAAGCACAAGTTTCCGCAACCTGCCAGTGCCGTCGCCCTTGTACCGGAACAATGCCGCTTTGATCCCTTTGCGGGGGCGCCGGTTTCCTTTACCTAGTCGCCACGTGACGAATCCATGACGACACCGGGAGACCCGCCTCATGAACGCACCGCACCGCGATGACGGTTTCTTCACCCAGTCGCTCTCCGACCGCGACCCCGAACTCTTCGCCTCGATCACCGGCGAACTCGGTCGTCAGCGCGACGAGATCGAGCTGATCGCCTCCGAGAACATCGTCTCCCGCGCCGTGATGGAAGCGCAGGGGTCGGTGATGACCAACAAGTACGCCGAGGGTTACCCGGGCAAGCGCTACTACGGTGGCTGCGAGTGGGTGGACGTGGCCGAGAACCTCGCCATCGACCGCGCCAAGGCGCTGTTCGGCTGCGAGTACGTGAACGTTCAGCCGAACTCGGGCAGCCAGGCCAACCAGGGCGTCTACCAGGCGCTGATCCAGCCCGGTGACACCATCCTCGGCATGTCGCTCGACGCCGGCGGCCACCTGACCCACGGCGCCAAGCCGAACCAGTCGGGCAAGTGGTTCAACGCCATCCAGTACGGCGTGCGCCAGCAGGACAACCGTCTCGACTACGACCAGGTGCAGGAGCTCGCCAACGAGCACAAGCCCAAGATCATCGTCGCCGGCGGCTCGGCCATCCCGCGCCAGATCGACTTCGCCAAGATGCGCGAGATCGCCGACAGCGTCGGAGCCTACCTGATGGTCGACATGGCGCACTTCGCGGGCCTCGTGGCCGGCGGTCAGCACCCGTCGCCGTTCCCTCATGCCCACGTGGCCACCACCACGACGCACAAGACCCTCCGCGGTCCGCGCGGCGGCATGATCCTGACCAACGACGAGACCATCGCCAAGAAGGTCAACTCGGCGATCTTCCCGGGTATCCAGGGCGGTCCGCTGATGCATGTCATCGCCGGCAAGGCCGTGGCCTTCGGCGAGGCGCTGAAGCCCGAGTTCAAGACCTACGCCGCTCAGGTGGTGAAGAACGCGCAGGCGCTCTCGGACCAGCTCATCAAGGGCGGGCTCGACACCGTGACCCATGGCACCGACACCCATGTCGTGCTGGTGGACCTGCGCCCCAAGGGCGTGAAGGGCAACGCGACCGAGAAGGCGCTGGGCCGTGCGCACATCACCTGCAACAAGAACGGTGTGCCCTTCGACCCCGAGAAGCCGACCGTGACCAGCGGCATCCGTCTGGGCTCGCCCGCCGGCACCACCCGCGGTTTCGGCGAGGAAGAGTTCCGCCAGATCGCCGACTGGATCATCGAGGTGGTCGACGGTCTTGCCGCCAACGGTGAGGACGGCAACGGCGAGGTCGAGGCCAAGGTCCGCGGCGAAGTCACCGAGTTCCTGAAGCGCTTCCCGATGTACCCGACGCTCTGAGCCCTCGGGACAGATCTATCGGAAGGGGCCGGTGCCATGCGCACCGGCCCTTTTTTCGTGCGCACGGGTCGGGTCCATGCGCCGTGCCGGATTTTCGTGCGCTCGGGTGGGGGCCGTGCGCTGGGTTGGATTTTCGCGCGAGCGGGGTAGTTTTCGGAATGTCGCACAATCGCTGCCGTCGACGAGCCGGGCCTCCGGGGACCGCTACAGCCCGTCTCCGAAGCGAGACGACGCCAAAGACCGGTGCCTCCCGTCGCGTTCGTGATCGCTGGTTGCGTAGAGAGGCCGCCACGTCGGCAAATCTGGCCGTCTGGAAGCGCTCGTCAGCGCCCTGCCAGACGGGCCGGTTGGTGGCTTGCCCCGTGTGAAGGGGAGGCGGTGCCCTTGCATCTGGCATGATGATCGCCCCGCTTGGCATCCTGATCCCGCCCCGGACGGGGGCAGCGCTGCGGCAGGGACTTTCCGGCAGGGATTGGCCGGCCGCACATCGGAGCCCGTGGCGGACAAGCCGGCCGCGCAGAGGGGGCTGTGCCCATAGGCGACGCGAGTGGCCGGGGACTGACGCGCCCGGCGGGACGTATGCGCATACCGGGCGCTATTGGCAGGCATTCCGCCGGACCGTGGCCTCCGGGCGAGGCAAGTCGCCAGCGTTTCGGGGAAGGGGGGTTGACCCTGCCCGGGGCTGTGACAGTTTGAGGCATGGCCCGCGGTCCGGCGGTTGCCGCAATCCCGGATCACGCCATGCCTCAGCCCGTATCCAACCCCCTGTCCGTCCTGCGCTTTCCTGCCTTCCGCAACCGCTGGTTGGCCTCGCTCGTGTCGAACCTCGGCACGCTGGTGCAGTCGGTGGGCGCGGGCTGGATGATGACCCAGATCAGCGACAGCGACGCCATGGTGGGCCTCGTGCAGGCCGGGGTGATGGTGCCGACCATGCTGTTCGCGGTCTTCGCGGGCACGCTGGCGGACAGCCACGACCGCCGCAAGGTGATGATCGGGGCGCAGCTCTTCATGATGGCGACGGCCACGCTGCTGACCCTGCTGGCGTGGGCCGGGCTGATGACGCCGTGGCTGCTGGTGCTGCTGACCTTCATGATCGGCACCGGCTCGACCTTCTTCAACCCGTCGTGGCAGGCCTCGATGGGGGACATCGTGCCGCGCTCCGAGCTGCCATCGGCGGTGGGGCTGAACTCCCTGGCCTTTAACGCCACGCGCCCAAACGGCCCCGCCACCGGCGGCATCATCGCGGCCGCGGCGGGGGCCCCGGGCGCCCTTGCGCCGAAAGCGGGGGGCCTTGTCGCCATGATCGGCGCGCTCTGGCTCTGGAAGGCACCGGTGCCGGACGACGCGCTGCCGCGCGAGCCGCTGCGCCTCGCGATTCAGTCGGGCCTGCGCTACGTCGCCATGTCGCCGAACCTCGTCAACGTCATGGGGCGCGCGTTCCTCTTCGGCCTCGGCTCGGTGGCGGCGCTGTCGCTGCTGCCCGTGGTGGCGCATGAACGGCTGGGCGGCGACGCGACGACCTACGGTATCCTGCTGGGCTCCTTCGGGGTCGGCGCCATCGGCGGCGCGATGGCCAACTCCCGGCTGCGCGCGAGCATGGACAACGAGCACATCGTGCGGCTGGCGGCGCTGGTGGCGATGGCCTCGACCGCCGGGCTCGCGGTGTCGCCCTCGCTCTGGCTCTGCCTGCCCGCGCTGATGCTGAGCGGCGCGGCCTGGGTGGTGGCGCTGTCGCTCTTCAACGTGACGGTGCAGCTCTCGACGCCGCGCTGGGTGGTGGGCCGCGCCATCGCGCTCTACCAGTCCGCCAGCTTCGGCGGCATGGCGCTGGGCAGCTGGCTCTGGGGCGCGGTCTCGGACGGGCATAGCCTGCTGGTGGCCTTCGCAGGCGCGGCCGGCATCCTTGCACTCGCCGCCGCGGTCGGTCTGCGCCGGCCTCTGCCGGAATACGGCAATCTCGACCTGTCGCCGCTGGGGCTCTTCCGCGAGCCGATGCTGCAGCTCGACGTGCAGCCGCGCAGCGGGCCGGTGGTGGCTGTCACCGAGTTCGAGATCGACCCGCAGGACGTGCCGCAGTTCCTCGAGGTCATGGCCGAGCGCCGCCGCGTGCGGATCCGCGACGGGGCGCAGAACTGGGTGCTGATGCGCGATCTCGAGAACCCGCGGATCTGGCAGGAGACCTACCACGTGCCGACCTGGGTCGAGTACATCCGCCACAACACTCGCCGGACCAAGGCCGACCACGGCACCTATGCGCGGCTGCTGGAGCTGCATCGCGGCAGCGAGCCGCCGCACACGAGGCGGATGATCGAGCGACACGCCATCGCGCGGGGGCGGGGTGGGGTCTAT